>JADBKX010000138.1 GCA_014894735.1 Candidatus Sediminicultor sextus
TCTTGTAACAGCTTCAAAGTCTGTTCTAATTTTTGTAATTCTTCTCCATACTTGCTCCAGTTTCCCTCGCGAGCGAAGTTTTGAGCATTTTCGTAATATCCTGCTGCTTGCTGAATTAAATCTTTAAGAGTTTTTTCTACGCCAGTTACTATGACTTCTTTTCCTTTAAAAGTTCTGGTAAAGAGCTTCTCTAAAGCATCCTCCAGATTATTTCCCATCATCACATCTAAACCATTAGAGACGATTACTTTCTTTAACTCAGGGATCTCTCCCGTTTCCGCCCGCAAATATAAAGGCTCAACATAAAGAATTGATTTTTCTACAGGAATTACCAGCAAATTTCCTCGGATAACCGTGGAGCCCCTCTGCCCCCATAAAGTCAACTGTTGAGAGATTTCCGAATCCTGGTCAATTCGTGCTTCTATCTGCATCGGACCAAAAATCAGTTTTTCCTTGGGGAATTTATAAACTACCAAGTCCCCATATTCCGGCTGGTCATTTTTAGCAGCTAGCCAGGCAATCATGTTGCTCTTGGTAGATGGAGTAAAGGGAGTCATTAAAATAAATTCTTCCCTTTCGTGACCCGGGAGTTTAGTTACAATATAATATGGTTCCATCCTGATTTCATCTTCCGCATAAATCTCATTGGGAGTATTCCAGTAATCCTCTTTATTATAAAATACATCAGGATCCAGCATATGATAGGTAGAATAAAGCTCGGCCTGTACTTGAAAGAGGTCTTTAGGATAACGAATGTGTTCCTTTAAATTCTCGGGCATCTGATCAAAGTTCCTAAATAGTTGAGGGAATATATTTTGATATACTTTAACTAACGGGTCTTTCTGATCCACAATATAAAAATCCATAGTACCATTGTAGGCATCAATGATCACCTTGACCGAATTTCTGATATAATTGAAGTAACCCTTAAGAGGAGTAGCAAGAGGAGTAGAGTAAGGATAATTACTGGATATGGTATAGGCGTCCTGTATCCAGAACAATTTGCCTTCTTTAGAAATTACCATATAAGGGTCCTGATCATATCCCAGGAAAGGTGCAACCTTATTCAATCTTTCCTGAATATTTCGATAAATCATGATTCTGCTCTCACGAGTAAAATTAGTGGTAAGTAAAATTTGCGGATCAGAATATTTTATGGAAAACAAAATCCTTCTCCATAAAGAAGAGACCGCCACTCCACCATTTCCGGCATAGGTGCTGTAGACATTATCATCTCCTTTAGGATAATCAAACTCTTTGGCTTTGGTCTTTACAATGACATATCCTTTAGTGATCTCTCCATAATAAATCTCCGGTCTGGTAATAGTCAGGTCTACATTGGAAACCGGAGGAATATCTTTAATTAACAAATAAGGAAGACCTTCTCCGCTTATTTTATTAACCGGATTTACCACTACCCCATAGCCATGAGTATAAGTTAATGCCTCATTTATCCAGGTCCTGGCTTGTTCTGGTATCTTGTTTTTATCTAATTCCCGGGTAGAGACCATTACCTGCTGATAATTTCCGTTAAAATAATAGCGGTCCATATCTACACTATTAAAATCATAATATAATCTGATGGCCTGAATCTGTTTTAGAGTCTGTTTTATGGGTCTCCAATCCCAGAGTGGGATATTTTTAATAGTCTCATTATTTTTTTCAATATCCTCGAAACTTATCTCTTCCTTTAAGGGAAATTCTTCTTCTTTAATCTTGTCTAAACCATATGCTGCCCGGGTAGCTTCAATATTATTTAATATATAAGGTCTCTCCTTGCTGCTCTCATTGGGTAAGACTATTGCCCTCCGTATAATCTCGGGATAGACTCCTCCCAGCAATATAGTGACACCAAGCAGTACCGCTAATCCCAAAACTGGCAATTTCCAATTTTCTTTCCTTGCAGTTGCAAAAAATAGTACTGCGCAAATCAAAGCTACAACCATTAAAACTCTCAAGGCCAAAAGATTGGCGTGGGTTTCTGTATAACCCGCTCCAAAAATAACCCCTTGAGTAGAGTAGAGAATCTTAAAGGTATTTAACCAATACTGCCAGGACTTTAAAATTAATATTAAGCCAATTAGCAAAGACAGGTGCACCTTAACTGGAGTTTCAATAATAAGTTTTTTATATTCATATTTTATCGCTTTTTTCATAATATAAATAGCAGCCACTACAACAGTAACAAGAGTAAGGGCAAAAGATAACCAGTTTCTGACGAATTCCCAGAAAGGAAGACTGAACATATAAAATCCGATATCTTTGTTAAAAATGGGATCAGCTATTCCAAAGGAAGTTCGATTTAAATATATTAAGATTTTTTCCCAGCTGGAGCCTTCGGAGAATCCCATAAATAGCGCTACAATCAGGGAAAACCATAAAACAAATTTTTTATTTACTTGAATATTTTGCAAGCTTTTATATAGCTGAATCTCTGGTCTTTCAAATTCATCCTGGCTTAGTTCCACTTTAAATTCAGGGGCAAAACGTCTGGCAAATGTCAGATTAACGTAAGATATTATGAAAAATAGTGCAGTAAAAAAGATAATTACTGCTCCCCTAGTCAGTAATATCTTCCAAAAAATAGAAATAAATCCTATCGATTTAAACCAAATGATATCTATATAAATAGAAGCAATGCCGCTAACTACTATAAAGATTAAAAGGATTAAACCAATAATTGTCCAATTAAATTTTCTCTTATTAACCATCTCTTCCCTCCTATTTTTATTATTATATCCATATTATATCATCTACACCCATATTGCAATAAATGAAAAAAGTTGCCAAAAGGTGCCTGGCACCTTTTGGCAACTTTTTAAAATAAATCCTGATAACTTTTAAGTTTAAAAAGAGATTCTGTGTTTTTTACTGCCTTTACTATCGCTCGAGCCATCACTTCGGCAGCGATTGCCCCCACTACATTCACCCCGGCCTCTACCTCACCGGTGGCCATACAAAAGATAGTATCTCCATCAAACATGGTATGAGCGGGACTTATAGTCCGGGCATAACCATCCTGAGCCATCATCGCCACCTTAGTTGCTCCGGCTTTGGTTAGGGTTGCATTGGTAGCTACTACCCCTATAGTGGTATTTTTAGAAAAATTGCTTTCGCTTCTTTGAGGAAAATTTCTCAAGAAAGACATAGTGTTAGCAAATTCTTTTTTGTCTTCACTTAAAACCCCGGCAATAATCTTTCCGCTTTCCGGGTCAACTACATCTCCAAAACAGTTTACTGCCACTATTGCCCCTACGATTAGTTCTTGAGCTTGAGACTTAAAACTAGCGGTACCCAGGCCGCTCTTCATACAGCGAAGTCCGCCAAATATTTTCCCTACTGTTGCCCCGGTCCCGGCTCCAACATTACCCTGCATAACCTCCTCTTCGCTGGCCTTAAGACAGGCATCATAACCCATCCTGGCATCAGGTCTTATCCTGTAATCACCTACTGCAAGGTCAAAGAGGACTGCCCCAGGGACAATAGGAACCTTGGTTAGCACCACATCAAAACCTATTCCTTTTTCTTCCAAATACTTCATCACTCCTGAGGCTCCATCCAATCCAAAGGCGCTGCCTCCACCAAGATAAATAGCGTGAGCTTTATCTACCAGATTTACCGGATTTAAAAGGTCCGTCTCCCGCGTACCCGGAGCTCCTCCCCGCACATCAACTCCTGTTGTTGCTCCCTTTTCACAGATAATCACCGTACAGCCAGTCCCGGCTTTTAAATCCTGACTGTGTCCTACTTTTATCCCCGGCACATCTATAATGGCATCCTTTAAAACTCTCGAGCTTTCCTTACCCTTCATCTCTCTTGCTCCTTGCCTTTAAAATTTTTTTATCTGAAACTTCTATCTAATC
>JADBKX010000035.1:0-8732 GCA_014894735.1 Candidatus Sediminicultor sextus
TCTTCAATACTTTAAGCCGGAAGAAGTCCTCCCTCTCCTTTTCCTCCAACAATTCGGTGATAAACTTCACCAGGGTTTCGTATTTGGGTATCTGAATGTTCTTGAGGGCATTAGCCCTTTTCTGAGTTCTCTTTATCTCTATAGCCAGTTTATACACCGAGTCCTCTACTTCTGCCAGTTCATAGAGTAGATATTTCACTTGATGGAATTTCTGTAGTGCCACATCCAGGGCCGTATTGGTATGATAAAAGCTGTAGTAAGGCTCGATCTCATGCTTTTCATACTTTATTTGAGGTATCTCAACACCCATAACGCTATAGGTAAGAATAGTAAATTCAGTGGCTTGAGGTATGGACTTAGCGACTTCATAAACTTCGTTTATTCCAATGGTGATGTTGGCCACAGTTAGGGCTTCATACGCATCTTTGAAGATCTCCCGCATTTTTTGCTGAATTTCCTTGGCCCTGTCCATAAACTCCATCATCTTTCTAATGAGCACATTCCTCTTTTTATCCAGAAGATCGTAACCTTTTTTGGAAAAGTCCAAGGATATCTGCGCGGCCATTAGATTGGCCTTAGTTGAAGCAATGTTTTCCTGCATTAAAAATCACTTCCTGAGGTATTTTTTCACCAGGGAAGGGTCTATTCTGGTGAGTTCCTGTTCGGGCAAAATCCTAAGAAGCTCCCACATTAGTTCCAGGGTCTGATTTATATCCCGATATTCTTCAAAGTCTTGTTTTGCAAACTGCTCTTCAAACTGCCGCCCAAATTCCATATACTTACGATCTATCTCTGAAAGCTCATCTTCTCCTACGATCTGAGCCAAAGCCCTTATCTCCTGGACCCTGGAGTAGGAGGAAAAAATTTGGTTTGCCACATCGGGATGGTCTTCCCGGGTGTATTCCTCGCCTATTCCATCCTTCATGAGTCGCGACAATGATGGAAGGATATTAATAGGGGGATATATTCCCATCTGATACAGTGACCTATTCAAAACTATTTGCCCCTCAGTGATATACCCGGTCAAATCTGGTACTGGATGGGTGATGTCATCATTGGGCATGGTGAGTATGGCTATCTGGGTGATGCTTCCTTTAGAACCCTTCAACATGCCTGCCCTTTCATAGAGGCTGGCAAGATCTGAATAAAGGTATCCCGGATATCCCTTCCTGGAGGGCACCTCTTCTCTGGCTGATGAGATCTCCCTCAATGCCTCACAATAACTGGTTATGTCGGTCATTATCACCAGCACGTGCATGTTACATTCAAAGGCAAGATATTCGGCAGCAGTAAGTGCACACCTGGGAGTAATGATCCTCTCCATTACCGGGTCATCGGCTAGATTTAAAAACATGACCACCCTGCTCATGACACCAGCCTCTTCAAAGACCTTTCGGAAAAAGTTAGCCTCGTCGTGCCTTATGCCCATAGCCGCAAAAACCACCACAAAACTACCGACCTCTTCACCGGAAATCCTGGCTTGTCTTACAATCTGGGCTGCTAACTGGTTGTGAGGAAGGCCATCTCCCGAAAAAATAGGCAACTTCTGACCCCTTATTAGGGTCATAAGACCATCTATAGAAGAAATCCCAGTCTGGATATAGTTTCTAGGGTAAAGTCTTGCTACAGGGTTCATAGGTCTGCCATTTATGTTGTAATTTTTGTTGGAATATATCTCTCCACCACCGTCTATAGGCTTTGCAGTGCTGCTAAAGACCCTGCCGAGAATTTCACTTGACATAGGTATTTCCATGGGTTTGCCGGAAAAACTCACACTGACACCATTTAAAGATATACCTGAGGTCCCCTGAAAAACCTGTATGATAACTTTTCCCCTATCAATTTGGACTACTTTGCCCATCCGGTGTTCTTTGCTAGACATCTCTATATCTACTACTTCACCATAAACCGCATCTTTAACTTCATCCATTATTATAAGAGGACCTTCAGCTTTTTCTAACTTTAGATATCTAACTTTCATCTGCCGCACCTTCTTTGTACAAGCTCTCTACGCTGTCATAGTAATGATTTATCCTGTCGGTAAGCTCCTGGAAGAACCCGGATTTTGCTTCAGTTGCGTTGTTTTTCATCATGATGATATCGGAAAAAAGTTTCTCATCTTTAACTTTGGAAAGGGGTATGCCCTTTTTTACGCAGGAATATGCCCGGTCATAAAGCTGGTCAATAACCTTGAGCATACTATACTGACGGGAAAGAGCCACATAGAAATCCTGCGGATCATAGGCGTTTTGCTGAAGATATCCATTCTTTATGATTCTGGCTATCTCCAGTATAACCCTCTGGTCATCGGGCAGCACATCCTCTCCTACCAGTTTCACAATGTCCATCAGTTTGTTTTCTTCTTGAAGGATCCTCATCATTTTAGATCTGAGGGTCATCATGTCTGGTGCTACATTTTCTTTGAACCAATCTTTTAGTATGGGAATATAGCTGCTGTAAGATGAAAGCCAGTTTATGGAGGGAAAATGCCTGGCATGAGCCAGCTCTCGGTCCAGTGCCAGAAAAGCCCCCACGATCCTCTTGGTAGACTTGGTAACCGGTTCTGAAAAGTCCCCACCGGCCGGAGAAACCGCTCCGATTATGGTAATAGATCCCTCGGTACCGTTGAGGTTTTTGATATATCCTGCCCTCTCATAAAATGCTGCCAACCTTGACGCAAGATATGCGGGATAACCTTCTTCAGCGGGCATCTCCTCAAGTCTGCCGGAAATTTCTCTCAGGGCTTCAGCCCACCTGGAAGTGGAATCAGCCATAACCGCCACATTGTATCCCATATCCCTAAAGTATTCAGCTATGGTAATACCGGTATATATGGAAGCTTCCCGGGCCGCCACCGGCATATTAGAAGTATTAGCTATTAGTACTGTCCGGTCCATCAAAGGATTGTCTGTATTAGGATCTTTAAGTTTAGGAAAATCTTCCAGAACTTCGGTCATCTCGTTGCCGCGCTCACCACAACCTATATAAACGATGATGTCAGCATCACTCCACTTGGCTAACTGGTGCTGGGTGACGGTCTTGCCGGTGCCGAATCCTCCGGGGATAGCAGCAGTACCACCTTTAGCCAGGGGAAAGAAAGTGTCAATAACCCTCTGCCCGGTCACCAGTAATTCCTCTATAGGCATCCTTTGAACTATGGGTCTTGGCTGTCTTACAGGCCATTCCTGATACATTTTAAGCTCATACTTTTTACCATTTTCATCCAAAACAACCAGGGTATCCTGAAGGGTGTAAGAACCGCTTTTTACCGTACTTACTACTTTACCCTTTATCCCCGGAGGAACCATGACTCTGTGAACTATCATAGTTGTCTCCTGAATTTTCGCAAAAACCTCACCGGATTTTAAAATATCTCCCAATTTTACAAGAATCTCCACATCCCAGGACTTTTTCTCGTCTAGGGATATAAGACCTATGCCCTCAGGGATAAATTTAAATCCCGAATCATATATCTTGGAAAGGGGCCTCTCGATGCCATCAAAGATATTGCCGATAATTCCCGGCCCCAGCTTTAATGAAAGGGGGGTTCCAGTGCCATACACCTTTTCTCCCATTCTAAGGCCTGAGGTCTCTTCGTATACCTGGATGGTACCCAGATCATTTTCCAGAGAAATGACCTCACCTATAAGCTTTTTTTCACCCACCATCACCATTTCGCGCACCATGAAACCTTCCATATGGTCGGCTCTTACTACAGGACCATTGATATAGATGATATTTCCTTGTCTTGTCATTTTAACGCTCCTTATTTAACCATGAAGACAGGATTTCTCCAACCAGTTTGTTGCTCTCTTCTAGGATAGTATTTATAGTGAAATCTATCTCCAGCCGGCCATCGCCACTTTTTACAAAAACTCCGCCGATCAGGCTGTCAACGGCCTCAATTTTATAGGCAGCCTCATCTCGGAAGGACTTAATGGTGCTTAAAATAACTTTTTGGTTATTTTTAAGGTCATCCCTGCTGAAGCTAAAATTTACAAATTGATCAGCAGAAAACTTGGATAATACTTGCTTTATGGCTTCCTTTAAAAATTTCACATATTCTGCTGTACCAACAAAAGTCCTGGTTCTTTTCTTGACCTCATCCATGATCCTATCGGCAAATTCCTGCCTCTTCTTCAGCACTGCCAGGTGCATGGCAGACCGGGTCTTTAAAATCATCTGCTGCTTTTTGGTCTCAGCATCTTTTGTGGCTCTCGCTACTACAGTCCTTTTTCTTTCTTCGTTATCCTTTATAATAGTAGTTTTCCGGCTTTCATAATCTTCCACCAGCTTTTTTTGCTTTTGCTGAAAGTCAAGTTCTATTCTCTCTATAACCACCTTCGTGAAAAGGGAAATTTTATCTTCAATAGTACTGGACATATCATTCACCTCAAATCTTAAGTCCTATGGATTCCCTTATATACCTGGTTAAAAAGTCGGGAGGCTGCCTTGTGCCGTGCCTGTCGGGAATCTCAACTATTATGGGAAGGCTACGTGAAAGTTTCATTTCGTTTAGTTCCAGCTGAACCCTTTCCGCTAATAGCTCGGTTATGAGTAGAATTCCTATATCCCGCTTTTCCTTTACCTTTGCCAATTCTTTCAATATGTCTTCCTTTTCGTGGACTACAACTCCTTCTACACCAGATAACCTCATGCCGGTCAAGGTATGGGTATTGTCGCTTAGTATAAAAACCTTCATACGGATCCCTCTACAGTCTACCCAGTATCATGATTGAAACAATTAGCCCATATATGGCAATACCTTCGGCTAAACCCACAAATATAAGGGTTTTACCCAGAATATTCGGGTCCTCCGAAACAGCCCCCAGAGCCGAGGAGCCTACGGCACCCACTGCATAGCCTGCACCAATCGTGGCAAGTCCGGTGGAAAGTGCTGCTGCTAAAAATCCCATTCCCGATGAAGAATTTGCCGAAGATTCAGCACTGGCGATATCCGGTATCAAGAAAAACAGGAAAACCGCTACCAGTGCGACATAAGTCAATACACCGGCTTTTACTAATTTTCTAATTCTTTTTAGATTAGCTTTATCTTTCTTTAAATAAATATAGAACCCTGCTGCCACAGTCAATCCTGATATGGCCATGGCGATAAACAATACTGCAAACATTCTTAAAACCCCCATTTCAAATTTATAATATTGTAAAGTTATATTTCGCAATACCAAGGGGAAGACCCCTTTTATGATATAAACTTATTCTCTTACCGACAGATGATATACCTTTTATTTTTACCGGGTCATATTCTATACCATCTCCCCGGTAATATTTGGTAAAGAGTTCGTAATATTCCAGCCTCAAAGCCTGAATAAATACTATAAGGCCTTCTAAAGTGATAATTACTATATTCCCCAATACTAATACTGCCAGATTTCCCCATGAGGTGTTCATCATCCTGGCTAAGGTGACAAAGGCTATATAAAGTCCCACATGGTTTAAGGCGAAAGCTCCCACCCTTAAAAAGGATATAGTATTGGAAAGCATGGAAAGAAGAGTCTCTATTACTCCAAACCCCTCTTCTATATAATAATTAGCCGGAGATTCTCTGTAGAGCTTATCGGCATGGGTTAGCTTGTTAGATAGAGGCTGTTTAAATACCATCAAAAGAAGAAGACCAGCCATAATATAAACCAGTGCCGGCAATATATTACTGTGGGTAACGACAACCCGAAATATTGTATACAATAATATTAGGTAAAAGGCAAGTCCTACTGCACCATTTCTGCCGAAAAGACCTTCTTCCAGGTTTTTTTCGAGGCTGGAATTTATTATGTTATATATATAACTACTTAAGATAAGTACTATACCAAAAACCACTGCCGCCACCAGCATGACATTGATGTTTGCCATAGGCCTGATAATGAGCGGTGATAGGATTTCCTCGGAGCCGAAAACACTGCCGTAAATGAAACCAAAAACGGTAGAACTTAAACCTATCCTGCTCAAAATCCCACCCAGGCTAGTCCTTTTCCATACAAGTTCTAAAATAAGACCGCTAAAAAGCAGTATAAGCCCCTGTCCCACATCACCGAACATCGCCCCAAAGAGAAGCATATAGGTCAAACCGAAAAAGGCCGTAGGGTCTTTTTCGCGGTAAGCCGGGGTGCCATACATTTTCACCAATGTTTCAAAAGGTCTAAATAGTTTTATATTACTAAGTTTTGTGGGCGTGGTTATGCCCGAACCAGGTTTATTGACATCATCCACCAAAATGATAACTTTATCCCCGAACTGGCTTTCCAGTTCACTTTTCAGCTTGGAGACACTGCTGACAGGTACGAAACCAAACATAAAAAATAATTTATCACCCATGGCAATCTCTGATTTGAGTTCTTCGATTTTTTTCTCCATTTCCAGCCTGGAATAACCTTTTTTAAATTCTTTAATGTATTTTACCCTATAATCTTCCAGGGATTTTTTAAGGGATTCTATAACCTTTTGATCCTCACCTATATTTGCGGTAAGCTCCTCCGTAACTTTTGCGGCAGTGCCACTAAATTCTCTAGGTATGGCCAGAATAGTATAATTAAGAGAACTAAAAATCTTCTCCAGAGTTTCCTCCAGGTTTACTGGAGTTATGGAAGCCACTATAACATATTTGCCTTCTACCGCCACCTTTAATACTACTGCTGGTATGTTCTCGTAATTCTTCTTGAGCTTATCGTAATTTTCTCTGGAAATCCTTATAAGTCTGAATACAAGGTATTTCATATCAATAAACCGGCTTATATCTAAACTAAACCTGGACAGATATTTAAGGTTATTAATGTACTCTCTTTTTTTATCGATTAAGCGCGACTTTTCTTCTATCTCATCGGCAGTGGAACGAACCTTAGCGTAGATGTCCGAAAATTGCTTCATAAAGTCATCATAGTCATAATCCTGACCTAAAAATTCCATTCTTAATTGCGGCTTTATACTAAAAAGATTTAGTAATAATTTTACCACTTCTTCGTCTTTAGTAAAATCCCGTTTTGAAGAATAGGGCCTTAGGAAAGGTTCTTCTTCTAAGGCTTCTATGTTTTCCTCACTGGGAGACAGGAAAAAATCAATGGAATTAACTCTGACCAGAGCGTTTATCATGTGCATACTTCCGTTTAAAGTAACCAAACGTAAAACCCTGTTTAAAAGATCATTTTTACCTATAACTCCCATAATTTTCATTTTTTCTACACTCATAAAAATATCTCCTTGAACTTATGCTGCTTTCACCAGGAATTTCCTGGCTTCTTCCGGTGGCAGGCCATATCTTATACTCTCTATTATTGAAATGATATCCCTTATTTCAAATTCAAGTGACCACACATATCCTATCGTTTGGATTATACTCATGGGAAACTTACGGGTCAAAGCCCTGAGTTTATAATACATAAACCTGTTGATGCGCCTTTCCATATATATATTCGTAGATTTCTCTTCTTCTTTAAACAAAAAACCATAGACCGAATTTATGGTCATTCTGTAGAGCTCCTCAAAGTTCTTGGTATAACACATATCCTTGCGGTCCGCAAAAGTCAGTTTATCTCCAAAATTGATGGTGTAGTTTAAAAGCTCTTCAGGTGACAGGTTGTAAAATTTTTTGCCCCGGTATATCCACTGAATATTATACAGATCGGCTACCATGCCTTCCCATTTCTTCAGCATTTTTCTGTCATCTCCGGATATCTTTAGCCTTCGGCTTTGAATGATGTTAAAATAACCCATATCCAGAGCCATCTCAAACCTGAAAAGGTTTTCTCTCCTGCCATCTACCAGGGGGATCAAGAACTCAAAAAACTCCGAACCTTCCAAAGAATATATCAAGTCCCTAATCGTCCTTGATTTGAAAAGCTTCTCAGGGCTAACTCGACTGTATTTACCTAAAAAAGAGAGGGATTTTTCAATAGTTTCTGGCTTCTTGCCGTTGAAAATACTTCTGGCCAGAACTTTTAGATCCTCTATCTCATATTTCATATAAAGCGAACGGATAAGATCTTTATAATCATCCCGAAAATAATGTATCAGTTTATCCATGTTTTTGATCATATTGCGTTTCAGAATGTCTTCCAGATCTCTCCTGCTGACAGTGTCAAGATGAATTTCTCCTAATAGCTTGCCATAAGAAATGTTCTCTTTTAAATAGCGGGCTGCATCGGCCACGGACTTTTTCTTAAGCATGTTCAAGTAGTCTTCCCGCTTTAAAAATTCTCTTTCCAACGCCCTTATCTTGGTATTTACGGCAGCATATATAGTGACCTTATCCATGGCTCTCCCTGCTGATATCAAAAATCCGCTTTAATACTTCATCTGTAATCTTTTTCAGGGATTTTTCAAATTCCCTCTCCATATTTTCCAGGACTTCCTTGGTATTCAACTTCAGCTGATCAACTTCCTGTTGCGCTTCTTGCAGTATCTTTTTTGTAGTTTTCTTGGTTTCGTCTTCTATCTGGCTTGTATAATCCCTGAGCATTTTCTTTTCTTCTTCTTTATATCGGCCTTCCAGTTCCGCCAGCTGTTTTTTCCTTCTTGCGCTTATATCAACTGCTCTGGTATCGAGCTCGATGAGCTCTTCTATGATAGTTTGTTCTTCCAAAATACCACCTTCTTTAAAGTTTTAAAATTTCCCAAAAAGAGTTTAAAACCTGCCCGTAGGGGACAGATCTATTTAAAAAGCGATTATCTTTTAACTAATTTTTAAGTATATTACTACTATGCTACAAAGTCAATTAAGA
>JADBKX010000035.1:8832-11082 GCA_014894735.1 Candidatus Sediminicultor sextus
AACCTTCCCCTGTCACACAAAATCGACGATGAACTCTTTTAATGCAGAAGCTATTTCAACCAGTTTAGTACAATCAACCAACTCCGGTGTATCTTTTTGGGTATGGGTAATTTTTACCATTAATTCCCTCATCTTCTCTGCCGTAAAAGCAATTGCCGGTATCCCCTTCTGTACAAAAATCATATGGTCTCCCTGAAACCATTCTTCTCCCCGGACAATACCGTTAAAGCTGCTGAAAATTTGATGTACTTTTTTACTGATGATATCCGGACATTCATACATGGAGAAAGCTGTCTTTCCTTTTATATAACCCACATCATCCAAATTTATCGCAACCAAAACTTTTTTCAATTCATTTCCATAACGGCGTAAATAATCCATCTGTCCGCCTACACTAAAATTATCCTCTCCGTTAAAAGCAATGAATTCGATAGCCATCGGACCATCATATTTTTGAAGCATTTTGGCAAGTAACAGTAAAACAACGGTACCCGAAGCATTGTCTAAAGCACCGGGTGTATTTCCGTATGCGTCGATGTGGGCACAGATAATGATTTTCTCCTTTGCATCCGGATTTTTTCTGGCAATCACATTACAGGCAGTTGACAAAATACGTTTAGCTTGAATCACAAGGTGAAATTCATGATCAGTGTTTGCGGCAATTTCTTCACCGACAATATCAGAACAATACACCGACGGTATATTAAAATCACCATCTTCTATCAAAGGAAAAGGATATAGTGCACCGACCAATTCCGGCTTCCTGGCTGTTGCTGTAATAATGGCAGCAGGTTGTCTCTCTTCCAAAATGGCATATATTCTCTTATGATGTTCAGGATTATAGAAAACAAAATTCTTAGGCATTAATTGCTCGGTACATATCTCCCCCTTCATCAGTAAAATCTTGCCGGTGCAATAACATTTTTCCAGCTCTAGAATGGTAGAAACTGTCACCAGCTCAGCTGCTACATCACATCCCAAGGAATACGGACTGATGTAAATTTCAAAGGGATTCCCATTGTATACCAAAGAACCTTCACCACTTTCAAAATCCAAACAGGTAAAAGGAGTAGCATCAATCGTATATCCCCATGGTTTTATGGTTTCATAAAAAAAATCTGTGGCGGCACGATTGCCTTTTGAACCTGTCCGTCTATTGGGTTTTACCCTGCACAGAATTTCTAAATATTCGGAAGCTTTTTGTAGATATCCTCTTTTATTTATGGTTATATCCTCATTAATTAATCATTTTGAAAAAAATATTAGGAAACCGTTGAAAGCAAGGTGACTCAATTGTGGCTGTTATTGTCTCGATTATTTTATCACTTTTTTATTCCTGAATGCTATTTTATTCAATTCACTTGGTATTATAGGTAAAACCTTTCCCCACGTAGGATAGACTTATCTCCTTCTGACTTGACTCCAGTAAACTAAAAAGTTTTTTGAAAGCAGTGGGAATCGGATAACTGGAAATATTTTTGGCAATTTTTGCTGCATCCTTCCTATAATGATAAAATATAACGATTTATATCTCGTGAATTTGTGTTAATATGAATAATATAATGGTTTTATTATAGCTGAACTTACCATTTTCTGATACAATCTGATATAAAAGTACAGAAAAGATGATGCCAGGGTAATGAAAAAATGAAAATAAGCCAACATAAAGTATCATAAAAAGATAAAAAATTTTTTAAAAGAGGTGATGTGAGATGGATAATAACCTATTATCATTGATAAAAAAGCGGAGAAGCATTAGGAAATTTAATAATAAGGAAATAGAGCAAGAAAAAATAGAAAAAATAATTCAGGCTGCACTATTGTCTCCATCTGGACATGCCAAATATCCCTGGCAGTTTATTGTGGTTGATGATAAAAATTTGCTATCCCGGTTATCTTTTTCCAAAATGCATGGCTCCGCATTCCTGTCCAATGCCCCCCTGGGAATTGTGGTTACGGCAGACCAGAATCTATCAGATGTTTGGATTGAAGATGCTTCCATTGCATCTACCTTTATCATGTTAACCGCACATTGGTTGGGTTTAGGCAGTTGCTGGATTCAAATAAGAAAAAGAATGCATTCGGAAGCCAAAACTGCCGAAGAATATATCAGGGAAATACTTAAAATACCTGAAAATGTAAAAGTCCTGTCTATCATCGCTCTTGGTTACCCTGATGAAGAAAAAATGCCAAAAAGTGAAAATAAATTATTATATGAACGCGTATTTTATAACTCTTTCGGAAAAATAT
>JADBKX010000035.1:11182-12750 GCA_014894735.1 Candidatus Sediminicultor sextus
ATTTTTTTACCTCCTTTTATTTTAAAGGACCACCCTGATAGGATGGTTTTAAGGCAATGGCATCAATTTCAACCAAAACGCCCGGAGGGAATGCTTTTACAGTACTGGTAGTTCGAGCAGGCGGTTCAGCAGAAAAAAATTCTTGAAATATCTCATTCATTCCTTTAAAATCATCGATGTTTAAAAGGAAGGCACTTATTTTCAATATATCCTTTAATCCAGCACCTTCTACTGCTAAAATTTTCTCTATATTTTTAAATACCTGCCTGGTTTGTTTTTTGATATCCTGCTCGATAAATTTGCTTGTTTTGGGATCAACGGGAAGTTGTCCGGATACAAAAATAAGCCCTCCACCAACTGTACCTTGAGAATACACCCCTAAAGGTTTGGGGGCTTCATCACTATATATTATTTTTTTCATTGCCTTCTCCTTTTTAAATTAATCTTATCATATTGATAAACAGCTGTGAGCTTTATTCTTTGGTTGATGCTATTTCTTCTTTTAAAATGAGGCTAAGCTTATCCAGGTCAATATTTCCCCCACTTAAAATAGCAACCACCTCCTTGTCTTTTAACTTCAATTGATTAGAAATGGCTGCAGCAATACTCACTGCTCCCGATGGTTCAACCAATAATTTTGCCCGCTCCAAGAGAAAAACAAGCGCCTTTTTTATCTCGTCCTCTGTAACCAAAACAACATCATCTACATATTTACGTACTATATTAAATGGCTTGATACCCGGTTTTTTTAAAGCCAGGCCGTCAGCAATGGTATTTACATTTTCTTTTTCCGTTATAATATTTTGTTTAAGAGAAAGCCACATGGCATTGGCATTTTCCGGTTCTACCCCAATTATTTCCACCTTGGGATTTTTTGCCTTAATGGCCAGAGCAATCCCTGAAATAAGTGCCCCTCCGCCAATAGGACAAAAAACAACCTCGGTATCCGGTTTCTCTTTCATAATTTCTAACCCTATCGTTCCATGTCCGGCAATTAAATAATCATCCTCAAAAGGACTGAGTAAAATAAGGTCTTCAGCTTTGGCTATTTCCATCGACTTGTTGATGACATCATTGGAATTTCTTCCGTATATTACTACTTCCGCTCCATATCCCCTGGTAGCATTTATCTTTGTTGGGGAAGCATTTTCTGTCATAACGATAACTGATCTGATCTTAAAAATCCGGGAAGCGTAAGCAACTGCCTGCGCCCAATTACCGGCAGAACAGGTCACTACACCCTTTTTCTTCTGTTCATCCGTTAAATTTACGATGACATTTATAGCCCCACCAAGCTTAAAAGAGCCGGTTACTTGAAGGTTTTCAGGTTTTAAATAGATCTGATTCCCGGTCATTCGGCTTAATGTTCCGGAATATTGTAATAAAGTAGGATTTTTATATTTTGTCACCTTGGAATAAGCCGCTAAAACATCTGAATAATTTACCATCTTTGATTACCTCATTTTTTCTATTTTCTATCTATGCGAATTTAAGATCAAACTGAATCTGCAAAGAAATTTCTACAGGCAAGCCATCTTTATCAGTATTGAATTTTCCCTAAAACAGTT
>JADBKX010000035.1:12850-16956 GCA_014894735.1 Candidatus Sediminicultor sextus
ACAATAACCTCTTTATCCTGTCTTATATTTTAAACCCTAAAAAAGTTTTGACTAAGTACCCAATAATAAAAGATAAAGTTGCAACAACAATACTGATGGTAGCCATTTCGATAAACCTTTTTTTAAAATTGTAATCATTGGCTACAGAAATATAGAAATTAAATAAAAAAATAATCATTATGGCTATCACAAACGTCACCATCAAACTGGCCACATAATTCACCATTAAAAAATAAGGGATTACCAGGGCTATCACGGTAATAATATAAGCAATTCCCGTACGCATCGCTGATTTAACTGCTCTCTGTTGTGCTTTCGGTTTCGCTTCCGACTTGATGGATAAATATTCACTTGCTGACAAGGAAAGAGATGCCGAAATACCGGTAATCAATCCCATAAGGGCAATGATTTTTGAATTTTGTATAGATAAAGTAAATCCTGCCAATACTCCGGTCAGTTCCACCAGGGCATCATTCAATCCTAAAACAACAGAACTCATATAGGAAAGTTTTTCTGTATTAATTAAATGAATTAGTTCAGCTTCATGTTTTTTTTTCGCTTCTATGACTTCTTTCATTTCAGGAATGGTATTGAACATTCGAGTATATTTTTTTTGTGCTGCTTCCTTGCCCCTTTCTTGCAGTTTTACACCAAAAGTCAATCCCAAAATCCTTGATACAAGACTATAAAAAAACACTCTGAATTTACTCACTTTTAGAGATTTACCAGTATATTTTTTAAATATATTCGCATGGTATTTTTTATCCTCTGCTATCTTCTTCAGAATTTTAGCATTACGAGGATCTTTGGCTAATTTAGCCAACCTTCCATATACTTCCGTTCCTTCCAACTCATTCTGTTGTGCTTTTTTCAGTTCAATGATTTCAGCATCATTCAATTTCTTCATATTCAACCTTCCTCTCCTTTACTAAATAACAGGGCTCGGAGTTAACATTTCACTTTTCGGATCTAAAATCTAATTACCCTTATTTTATATATACGTTATTAATTTTAAAAATCCTTCTTTTTGTAAAAAATCAAGAACTAAAATCTTCATTAATTATTAATTCAAAAAGTAATTACCTCCAACCTTCTTCCCTTTGAAGATAATTTACACTTTTTCTGGAACAAACAACCGTCCTCTGTCACACCATAAGATGAATTTTTTTGGAAAAAGAACATTTTTTGGTTATTTTTGATATAATAAAGCATTATAGTTAAGGAGGAAGGTGCTGATATGGATACCATTTTTCAGTGGGGATTAAATTTCATTATTATGATTCAACAGATTGACACACCATTGCTGGATTCTTTTTTTCGGGCTATTACTTCACTTGGAGACGAATTATTTTACTTGCTTTTATTTTCCTTCCTCCTTTGGTGTGTTGACTTTTATTTGGGGATACGGGTCGGAATTCTCTTTTTATTATCCGTTTATGTTAATACCGGAGCAAAAGAGATATTTCAGCAGCCCCGCCCTTTTGATATTTTACCGGAAATTCAAAAGGCTTATGCCTCTGGATATGGTTTTCCCAGCGGCCATGCCCAGTCTTCTCTGGTTGTCTGGGGGAGTATAGCTTACTGGAAAAAGCAAACCTGGATTCGCAACCTTTCTGTTTTGCTGATTCTTTTAATTGGATTTTCCCGCATCTATCTGGGCGTCCATTTTCCCACCGATATCCTGGGAGGATGGTTGTTTGGCGGACTCATTCTCTGCTTGAGTTATTTTTTTTTAAAGATCAAGCTCAATTTTATTCAAGGGAATATGATATTTAAAATCATTGGCATTACGCTATTTCCGGTAATCTTATTACAAATTCAATCATCCCCGGATATTATCAGTTCGGTGGCTGCTCTGACCGGTGTTGGCTATGGTCTGCTATTTTTTTCTTCTTTTATTAGAGGGATTCGACCGGGGAACTGGCTGCAACGGCTTTTCAGTTTTTTGGTTGGGATTATCGGAATAGGGATATTATATCTTGGATTGAAATTGATACTTCCTTCAGAGGGCCAATCTTTCTATCAATTAAGCCGATTTTTCCGTTATCTATTATTGGGTATATGGATCAGTTTTGGGGCACCCTGGTTATTTATCCGGATGGGATTAGCCGCTCAAGTGGAGAAAAAACCATAAAACGAAAGACATGGGTTTATATTTTCCCCATGTCTTTCCACTCTACTGCCTTTTAATTTTTTAGTTTCTTGATATAAACTACCCCTATTTATTGCATGAACTTTAACCGATTATGTCAAACAAAACGTCCTTGCCTTACTTGTCTTATTGTCTTATGCTTTTACACTTTCTGTATCGCTATCCACCGTATCCATCATGCGAAGATGAAATTTATTTGCTTCTGGTAGTTTAATGCCTAATGTCTCGTGAATTAATTCCTCTATGGTTTCGATAAAAATAAACTGTATATCTTTCTTGACTTCATCCGGAACATCGTAAAGGTCCTTTTTATTTTCCAAAGGAAGGAGTATTTTTTTAATACCGGAACGATGTGCTGCTATTACTTTTTCTTTAATTCCTCCAACGGGAAGCACTACCCCCCTCAAAGATATTTCGCCGGTCATGGCTGTTTTAGGATCTACAGGTATTCCGGTAAACAATGATGCTATTGATGTAAATAGTGTCACACCTGCTGATGGTCCATCCTTGGGTATAGAACCCTGCGGTATATGAATGTGAAGGTCATGTTTATTAAAATGAATATCCTTCAATCTTAAAACCAATCGCGACCTAATCAAACTTTGAGATATTTTAGCTGACTCTTTCATAACATCGCCTAATTGTCCCGTTAACATTAATTCACCTTTTCCCGGCATAAAGGCACTCTCAATGAATAAAATATCTCCACCAACCGGTGTCCAGGCCAGTCCAGTAACCACGCCGGGTGGATTTGATTTCTTAACTTTATCATAAGTTGAAATTTCAGGTCCTAAAATATCAAATAACATTTCTTCTTTGACAATATAAGGAAGTTCTACCTCATCAACTACAATTTTTTCTGTCGCATGTCTGGCTATCGCTGATAATTGTTTTTTAATCCCTCTAACACCGGCTTCCTGGGTATATTTGTCTATAATCGCCTTCAACGCATTGTCTTCTATCTTTAATTGCTCATGCGTAAGGCCATGACCTTCCAAAACTTCATCAATCAGATGATCTTTTGCTATATGAAATTTCTCTGTCGTGGTATAGCTGTTAATCTGAATGATTTCCATTCTATCTCTAAGCGGTCCCGGAATTTCCCTCAGGGAATTTGCTGTTCCGATAAAAAATACATCAGACAAATCATAGGGAACTTCCAGATAATGATCAGAGAAGGAATTGTTTTGTTCAGGGTCCAGAACTTCCAGTAATGCACTTGAAGGGTCTCCCATATTGGAAGCCAATAGTTTATCAACCTCATCCAATATAAACACCGGATTATTGGTTCCTGCTTTTTTGATTCCCTGTATAATTCTTCCCGGAAGGGCACCGACATAGGTTCTCCTATGTCCTCTTATCTCTGCTTCATCTCTTATTCCTCCGAGACTTATTCTCACATATTCCCTTTGAAGCACTTTGGCAATACTTTTTCCCAGGCTGGTCTTGCCGGTTCCCGGAGGTCCTACCAGAAGGAGTATTGAACCCTGTTGATTATTCTTAAGCTTCATAACGGTTAAATGTTGAATGATTCTTTCCTTCACCTTATCCAACCCATAGTGGTCTTTTTCTAAAATATTTTTCGCTTCTTTAATATCTACTTCCTTTACGCTGCTTTTTCCCCAGGGAAGTGAGGTCAATAAATCTAAATAGTTTCTAATCACATTTATCTCCACACTAATCGGACTTTGATTTTGTAATTTTTCATATTCTTCCCGGGCAATCTCTTTTACATCTTCAGGCATTTTAGATTCATTGATTAACTGCAAATAATCCTTCTTTTTGCTTTCTGACTGTTTGCCTTCATTTAATTCTTCCTGTATCGCTTTTAATTGTTCTCTAAGCATTTTTTCTCTATATTGTTTATTGACTTCACCGGTTAACTTTGCATTCATCTCCATTTGAAATTCGATATTTTCCTTTTGTTGTATTAGAATATCTAAAAACTTTAAAC
>JADBKX010000035.1:17056-18669 GCA_014894735.1 Candidatus Sediminicultor sextus
ACCTCTACCCTATCCAATACTTCTACATTTATATCATAGGTTATTTTTGAATCGACTATCTTCTCAATTTTCACCAGACTTCCAATGGTATACAAATCTTTTTCCTGGTAAGTTTCGAAATTACCTCCCTCTTTTAAAAGCAGTACGATAGCATAGTTATCATCCTGCTTAATTCTAGAATATATTTTTTCGCCTAATGATTTCTTAATTTTTATGGTGCTTTTTATTCCTTTAAATAGCACCTGCCCATGCATCGTTATAATAACTAACTCATCTTTCACCTGATTATCTATCATGATTTTCACCTCATTTCTTATATTGAAACTACTTCTTGCGCTCCCGTTTCTATGATTTCTTTGGTTAACGTAGCTTCTATTAAATGAACATCTCCCCCATCTCTTTGAAGAGTTGTCCAACCTTTTACAAAACTTCTATTGTTTTTTATTTTATACTCGGTATTCTTGTTTTTAACCACATTCTTATTCAAGAATTTTAATAGTTAGTTATACTTAACCTAACTATTACAGCAAAAAAAATAGTCTCTTAAAACACTTTTGATAATAATTCTATTAACAAACTAATATCTTCTTCGCTTAAACAATTTTCCACTCTTCTGATAAAATCCTCATCTGCAATCTGTTCTAATCTGGCAATCCCTTTACCTTTTTCGGTGAGAAACAGATAATAAACTCTTGCATCATGGTCGCATTGTTCTTTCTTAACGCAATCTAATTGAATAAACTTTTTAACCATTTCGGTGATTGAGGGCTTAGATAAATTCAAATCTTCAGCTAATTGACTAATGGTAACATATTCGTGTTCATCAAATTTTTTTAAATATTCAATCTGTTTTAAGGTCAGCTTTGAAATATTATATTTATCGATGACACAAAACCTGCACTCTGTCTTAATTCGCATAAAACCATTAAATACGCTGAATAAGTTATGATATTCTTTCAAAATATCACCTCGATAGTTAGTTAGTTAGTTCTTACCTAACATTTTCTCATAATGATTCTTTTTTGTCAATAGTTTTTTTATATACCGAGAAATTTTTTGTCAGATGTTCCAAAAGATACTTTTCATATATGGTTCGGGCTCGCGTGGTGATTATATTGCACAACCCCTTATTTGCTACAAAACGATAAGAGGTAAGGCACTTGCTTTACCACCAGGTAACTAATTATTTTTTTACTGTGAGTATATTAGGAAGTAAACCATCGGCTCCATACCCTTGAATATAAAAAGTTTCTGCAAGCAAGGTAATCTGAATTTCACCAGGGGCATCAGCAATCTCCGGAAACCATTCTGATGTATTCATAGCCACTTCATTATAAGGATTTTGTAAACCGGCATTTTGAGCAAGTTCAGCAGCCTCATCACGATTAATATCTCCATCAGCAAGTGCTGCCTGTAATAAACTTTGGACGGTTTCAGCATTAGCTTGAACCAGAGTATCTTTTGCCTTTTCCTGAAAAACGGTATTTTCTGTCTTTCCTGGTTGGTTGCCAGTATAGAATCTTAATCCGATCAAAGCAGATAGTGCGATTATAGAGGCTACTATTAATAATGCAATTAAGGTAAAGCCCTTTTTATTTTTCATTAGCTATTCC
>JADBKX010000019.1 GCA_014894735.1 Candidatus Sediminicultor sextus
AATGCACCTTTCACAATACTTTCTCCATTTTTTTACATTCTCCCATTACTTATCCCTTCAGCGCTCCTGCAGACAACCCCTTTATAAACTGGCGTGACAAAATCAAATAGAAAATAATCACCGGCAGTGAAGCCATAGATAAAACTGCAAAAATCAATCCAAAATTAGTTTCATATTGTCCATATAATAATGCTGTTGCTAAAGGAATAGTCTTCATATTATCTGATCTAATTAATACTAATGGAAACCAGAAGTCATTCCATATTGGTATAAAATTAATAATAGCTACAGCAGCCAGAGCAGGGCGAATTAGAGGAACTATTATTTTATAAAATATTTTTGGCTCACTACAACCATCTATTCTAGCTGAATTACTTAACTCTTCAGGGATCATCCTAATAAAATCAGTAAGAACAAATACTCCAAAGGGTATGCCCATAGCTACATTAACTATTACTAATGATGCTATATTATCAAATAAATGTAGAGTAATCATAGTTTTGAGTATACCAATAGTTCCCAACTTGATCGGAATTATTAAACCAGCAATAAAATAAAAATAAAGAAACCTGTCTCCAATAAATCTATACTTAGCTATTACAAATGAGGCAAGAGATGAGATAATTAAAATTAAAAAAATTGACGTAACTGCAACTATAATGCTATTTTTAAAGTAAACTAAGTAATTCGATATTTTTATAAGTTTTATATAGTTATCCAAATTAAAAATATGGGGTAAACCATATGGATTTGTAAATATTTCTCTATTACCTTTTAATGAGGTTAAAAGCATCAATAAAATTGGGAAAAATATACTTACCGCGTATATTATCAAAATAATACTTAAAAGTGATTTTAATAATCCATCCTTAATCTTAATCATTTATACTTTTCTCCATTAACTTAAGGTCATAATGCAATTACCAACCATTACTATTTTATTCACTCTGACTCACACCCTTCATTCTAAAGACATACAACCAGAATAAAACTCCCACAGATACTATTAAAAATATAATAGTAGCAACAGCAGCTCCCATGCCCATACCCCAGCCGCCTCTTTCTAGAGAGGAAAATGCTGTTCTATAAAATAATGAACCAAACAAGTCAGTGCTATACGAAGGATTACCCATAGATGTTGACATAGCATAAACAATATCAAATTGTGTAAAATCACCAACAAAGATTAGTATCGTAACTATTCCAATAATAGGTCGAATTGAAGGAAGTATAATATATCTAACTTCAGCTAAAAGTCCAGCGCCATCAATTTTAGCAGCCTCTAAAACCTCACTATCTATAGCATCAATACCCGCAGTATAAAATAAGACTGACTCACCCATAAATTGCCAGCTAACAACAATAGCTAATATTGGCAATGCTGTTAACGGAATGCCAAGCCACGGCTTTATTAAAAATTCTAGGCCCATTGCTTCAAGAATTTTATCAAAAAAGCCCCAGATAGGATTTAAAATTAAACTAAATAGAAATCCTACTGCCAGTACTGATAATGTAGTTGGTAAGAAGCTAATTCTTCGGAAAATCTTACTTCCAGCAAATTTTCTAGAAACCATAATTGCTATAACAAATCCAAGAACATTTTGAATTAAAGTTACTATCAAAAAAAATTTTACAGTATTCCCAAAAGCACCAAAAAATCTCTCTTTAAACGGAAATTGAGTAAAAAGTTTTATATAATTTCCAAATCCAGTAAACTCTGATGGAGTCATACCTGAGCCAGAATAAAAACTTAAAATCATAGAATTAAATATAGGCACAACTAAAAAAGCTGTATATATGATAATCCCTGCTGCTAAGAAAAGAGGAATAAAATATCTTTTTTTCTTCTTATAAGACTTTACCATAAATTTCTCCCCGCATTTAACCACACACCTATATTACAATGTATACACTGTCCTGGTAGATTACCTACCAGGACAGTGTATATTTTACTATAGATAGAGAAAAGCCAAATATCTACTATTTCATGAAAGGAGGATACCATGTTGATAGACCATGCTGGACATAAGCTGCTGCTTGTTCAGGAGTATATTTATCAGTGTATAAACCAACCATAGCATCCCACATTAAGGTATTACCACTGGGTTCCTGAGAGGATAACTTCTCCCATACAGTTCTTACTGTAATATCTGCATTGGCAGCAGCATCTATAATTTCTTTTGCTACTGGATCCCCTAGTGAATAATCTCCTGGTGTATATGAGAAAAAGCCTGGTAATTCATTCATAAACAACTCAGCAAATTCTGGAGTACTAACCCACTCTGCATATTTTAAAGCTGCTTCAATATTCTTTGAATCCTTATTTATTCCTAAACCACAATCAACATGGAAACAATACTGGAGAGTGTCACCCGCATTTTCAACTGGTGGAGCAAACCAACCTAAGTCGGTTATTTCCAGATCTCTAAATAAACCTATCTCCCATGATCCACCTATATACATAGCAGCTCGCCCTGTTCCAAATAACTGCTGCATACTAGCATAATCAATAGCTTCATAACCTTTTGGGAAGAAAGGCTGTAGTTGTTTCATGGCTGCAAATGCTTTTACAAACGGCTCATCAGTCATTTTCATTTCTCCAGCCATAAGTTTTAACCTGCTTGCTTCACCACCATAAAAATTGGCGCCTAACCCACTGTACATAACTTCATAAAGTGGCCATCCTTCTTTAGTCCCTTGAGCAAATACTGTCTCTCCATTATCTTTTAAGGTCTGACAAACATCAAGAAATTCTGCCCATGTTGCTGGCTCTTTTAAACCATATTTATCAAATATGGACTTAAGATAAAATACACCATGAGTTACACCACCAACTGGAACACCGTAGATTACACCATCGTCTGTAGCCCAAGCATTTATAGCTGCACCTGGAAAATTTGCTAATGCTGGTATAGCATCATTTAGTTCGTATAAATAACCTCCATTGTAGATAAGCTCACCAGGGTCATATGAACGCAAAAATATTATATCTGATCCTACTCCAGCCTCAAGAGAAGAGGTTAGCTGTGCATCATACTCTGTATCCTTTATAGGCTGAAAATTAATAGTTATGTTTGGATTTTCCTTTGTAAACACAGCATTTATTCTATTCATTCTCTCAATATCTTCAGTTCTCCAGCTAGTAAATACAAGTGTTACAGGTTTTCCTCCTGCAATTTCTTGACTAAAAACACAAACTGATATACTAGAAACAAATACTAAAGCCACAACCAGACAAAATAATTTTTTAAACATTACTTTTATCCTCCCTTATTTTTTATTTACATAAAGAAATTGAAAAAAATATTGGATTTAATTTTATTTCAAATAGCCTCCTTTCTTTATTTCTCCCTTTCTCCAAATAAAAGGAAGATCTCTATTTCTTTAACCTAAACAATAGTCTTTTTAATTAAACAAAATATATATTTTAACAGATAATATATCTTAACCATAAAAATTTCGTAAATCAAGAAGAAATAGAGAAATGATATATCTCCTGTAAAGGAATAGTTGCAGCGGCAATCATTCTAAAATCATCTCTCAAAGAAGTCGAACAAATTTCTAGTTTATTAGTTAAAATAGTTAGAGCTTGTTTAAACACTAATTTCTTTACCTGGGAAAGCAGAAAATGATTATCATAAGCAACCTTCCCTCCTAAAATGATTATATCTGGATTTAATAAATTAACTAGATTAATTATCCCGGTTGCCAGATATGCCGCAGTATCCTTCATAATTTCTTTTGCTAATTGATCATCTTTTTTCAATGCATCACGAAAAATAGAGGGGGTAACCCGACTTATATCACCTTTTACTAACTCCGACATCATT
>JADBKX010000094.1:0-11307 GCA_014894735.1 Candidatus Sediminicultor sextus
GTATTATATGTGCCCAAGAAATAACTCTAATTGATGAATTAATTAATTGGTCAATTGGTGAATAGGAGAATTGTTGAATAGGCCAAGATGAATTTAACTATCATTACTAAAAGTCCTGAAGAAACGAAAAATTTAGGGAAAGAAGTAGGTAAATTAGCTAAACGGGGAGACTTATTAGCTTTTTACGGTGAACTGGGTGCAGGTAAAACCTGTTTCATTCAAGGAATATCTCGGGGGTTAGAAGTAAAAGATTATGTCACCAGTCCTTCTTTTACTATTATAAATGAATATCAAGGCAAAATTCCCATCTTTCATTTTGACCTGTTCAGACTTAATAATGCGGAAGAAATATTAGAATTGAGTTACAAGGAATATTTTTACGGAGAAGGTTTGACAGTTATTGAGTGGGCTGAGAAGATTGAACAGTTTTTACCCAAAGAACACTTAAAGATCGATATCAAATTTAAAGATCGCTATCAAAGAACAATTTCTTTTATTCCTCAAGGGGATAGATTTAATAATTTTTTAGAGGAACTAAGCAGAATTGAAAATATTAGGGATTGATACTTCGACTAAATTTTGCAATTTAGGTTTAATTGAAGATGAGGATATTCTTATAGAGTGTACTATTAATGGTTTAAAGAAGAAACATTCTTCCATTTTAGTACCTGCTATAAAAAACTTATTAAAAACGATAGACTTAAAAATTGAAGAAATTAATGGTATCGCTGTTTCTATAGGCCCGGGTTCTTTTACCGGACTCCGCATTGGCTTATGTGTAGCAAAGGGGCTATGTTACGCTCGTTCATTGCCTTTATTGGGAATTCCTACTCTAGATGCCATGGCATTCCCCTTTAAAGAAATTCCCTATCTAATATGTCCCGTTTTAGAATCTAAGAAAGATGAAATATATGATGTGGTATTTCGGGGAGGGGTTAGCCTGCATAAGGTTATGGATTATAAATGTGAAGATATTCAAAGTCTTCTTTTCCGGCTTTCTCCCTTAAAAGAAAAGATAATCTTCTCAGGAGATGGAATAAAAAAATATCGAGATATTATTAAGGAAAAAATAGGTAAAGATGCTTTGTTTATCGATTCACAATTAAATTTACCGGTGGCTACCAGTATTGCTTTTTTAGGTTTAAATAAGCTTAAAAAAGGGGAAGAAGATAATATCTCTACGCTTTCTCCTTTTTATCTGAGGAAGTCTGAGGCTGAAATTATTTGGGAGAAAAAATATAAGTGATTGACCATGATTAACAAAAGTTTTACCGGAATAGTTATCAGATCTATGGAAATAGATGATTTAAAAAAAGTATTAGAGATTGAGGAACAATCTTTTCCCTTTCCCTGGACTCAGGACCTATTTTTTAGCGAATTAACCCGAAATAGATATGCTAGATACTTCGTGTTAGAGAAAGATAATGAAGTAGTAGGTTATCTTGGTCTTTGGCACAAAGGAAGTAGTTTCCATATTACCAATATTGCTATTACCGAAAAATTCCGTAGAAAGGGTTATGGAGAAAAATTATTGAAGTTTATTGAGAAAATAGCTGCTATCTATAGAATTAAGAAAATATCTTTAGAGGTAAGAAGATCAAATGGTATTGCCCAAGATATGTACAGAAAATATGGCTATAAAGTGATGAGGGTTTTGAGAAATTATTATCAAGAAGAAAGAGAAGATGCCTTAGTTATGGAAAAGAAATTCGTTTAGAAGAATCAGTATATATTGAAAGGAAGAAAAATATGTCAGATTTAATATTGGGAATTGAAACTTCTTGTGACGAAACAGCAGCTGCTATTGTAGAAGATGGGAAAAAGATTATTTCGAATGTAGTGGCTTCCCAGATTAGCATTCATCAAAAATATGGAGGAGTAGTCCCTGAAATAGCCTCACGTAAACATATGGAGTACATCATTCCGGTAATTGATAAAGCCTTAGACGAATCAGGAAAAAAGATTACTGATTTATCTGCAATAGCAGTAACTTACGGCCCAGGTTTAATAGGTTCACTCTTGGTGGGATTATCTGTCGCTAAAGCCATGGCTTATGCTCAAAATATACCTTTTATCGGAATAAACCATCTTGAAGCTCACATTTATGCAAATTTATTAGAACATAATGAGATAAAACCTCCTTTTGTTTGTTTAATCGTTTCTGGCGGGCATACATCTTTGGTATATATAAGACATTTTGGAGAATATAAATTATTAGGCCAGACCAAAGATGATGCAGCAGGAGAGGTTTTTGATAAAATAGCTAAGGTGTTGGACTTGGGTTACCCCGGTGGACCGATTACTGAAAAATTAGCTAAAGAAGGAGAGCCTTCCTCAATTAAATTTCCTCGCCCACTTTTAAATGATAAAAGTTACGATTTTAGTTTTAGCGGTCTTAAAACCGCAGTAATCTACTATATAAAGGAATTAAAAAAAGAGAATAAAAATATACCTGTTAGCGATATATTAGCTTCTTTCCAACAAGCAGTAATCGATGTCTTGGTAGGAAAGACTATAAAAGCAGCTTTAAAATTTAAAACTAAACAGATTATATTAGCTGGCGGAGTTGCAGCCAATAGCCTTCTAAGAAAAGAGATAAAGAAAAAAGCAAATTTATTAAATATAAAGGTTTTTTACCCTTCAATTTTTCTGTGTACGGATAATGCTGCCATGATAGCTTCAGCGGGATATTATAAGTTTAAGGAAAATAAAAAATCATCTTTAAATTTAGATGCGGTTTCAAGATTACCATTAGAGAGAAAAAACCAGTAAATAGAAGTAAAAAATCAATAAATAACTTATAATCATGAAAAATTGCGGTAGATAGCTAAATATGGCCGATAACGAGGTTTGCTTTTCCTAAGAAGTTTATATACTATATATAAGGTAATTTTAGCACTCTTACTATGAGAGTGCTAATTAATTTTAAAAATATAAATATTATTAAAGGAGGTTACTGAGTATGAACATTAAGGGATTAAAACCACTAGGAGACCGGGTATTAATAAAGCCTATGGTTGAAGAAGAGAAGAGCAAAGGGGGGATTGTTCTTCCGGATACCATTTCTAAAGAAAAACCCCAAGTTGGCGAAGTATTATCAGTAGGACCTGGCGGTACTAATAAAGAAGGAAAATTAGTTCCTATGACCGTTAAAAAGGGGGATAATGTAGTATACGCAAAATATTCAGGAACAGATATCAAAGATGATGATGATGAAGATTATCTCCTTTTAAGCGAAAAAGATATTTTAGCTATTATTGAGAAATAAAGTATAATATTTTTATTTAAAAATATTAAAAAATGTTATTGAATTTTTAAATGAAAAATGTGATAAATTAGATATAAATGGAGGATAAATAAATGGCAAAACAATTTTTGTTTGATGAAGAGGCGAGAAGAGCTTTAGAAAAAGGAGCAAATACTTTAGCTGATGCGGTTAGGATCACTTTAGGTCCTAAAGGAAGAAATGTAGTTTTAGATAAAAAATATGGTTCCCCTACTATTACTAATGACGGGGTTACTATTGCTCGAGAGATTGACGTTGAGGACCCTTTTGAAAATATGGGGGCACAATTTGTTAAAGAAGTAGCAACCAAAACTAATGATATTGCTGGAGATGGGACAACTACTGCTACTGTATTAGCTCAGGCGATTATTCATGAAGGCCTACGAAATGTAGCAGCAGGGGCAAATCCTATTATGGTAAAGAGGGGAATAGATAAAGCTGTAGAAAAAGCAGTTAGCGAAATTAAAAAGTTGAGCAAAGAAGTAAGCGATAAAGAATCTGTGTCTAATGTAGCTTCAATTTCAGCTGCAGATAGGGAAATAGGAAATATCATTGCTGATGCTATGGAAAAAGTAGGAAAAGATGGAGTAATAACTGTAGAAGAATCCAAAACCTTAGGAACTACTTTAGAGGTAGTAGAAGGAATGCAGTTTGATAAAGGATATATTTCTCCCTATATGGTAACAGACGCAGAAAGGATGGAAGCCATTTTAGACGATCCCTATATCTTGATAACTGATTCTAAGGTAAGCAATATGAAAGGATTATTACCTATTTTAGAAAAAGTTGCCCAGTCCGGTAAACCTTTATTAATTATTGCTGAGGATGTCGAAGGAGAAGCTTTAGCTACTTTAGTAGTAAATAAAATAAGAGGAACCTTAAATTGTGTTTCTGTGAAGGCGCCCGGCTTCGGAGACAGAAGAAAAGAGATGTTAGCTGATATTGCCACGGTTACCGGCGGACAGTTAATTTCTGAAGAATTAGGACTTAAATTAGAAAATACAGAAATAAAAATGTTAGGGTCTGCTCATCAAGTGAAGATAAATAAAGAAGAGACCATCATAGTCGGAGGAAAAGGAGATACAAAAGTAATAAAGAAAAGAGAAGCTCAAATTCGAATCCAGATAGATGACACTACCTCTGATTATGACCGAGAGAAATTACAGGAAAGATTAGCGAAATTAGTTGGCGGAGTAGCTGTTATTAAAGTAGGTGCTGCCACTGAAACTGAGCTTAAAGAGAGGAAGCATCGAGTTGAAGATGCCTTATCTGCAACTAAAGCAGCGGTAGAAGAAGGTATTGTTGCTGGCGGTGGAACTGTTCTGATAAACATTATTGCAGCTTTGGAAGATATGAAGTTAGAAGGTGATCAGAAAATCGGAGCAGATATTATCATAAAATCTTTAGAAGCTCCAACAAAACAGATTGCTCAGAATGCTGGTTATGAAGGTTCAGTGATAGTGGAGAAATTAAAGGGCAAAGAAAAAGGAATCGGTTTTGATGCTACAACCGGAGAATTTACCGACATGATAAAAGCTGGTATTGTTGACCCGGTTAAGGTTACCAGATCTGCTTTACAAAATGCAGCCAGTATAGGTGGAATGATTCTTACTACCGAATGTTTAGTTGCCGATAAACCCGAAGAAAAGAAAGATATGCCGGCCATGCCTCAAGGTGGAATGGGTGGAATGTACTAAGTAAGCAAATCAAATTAGTATATATAGAAAACCTCTATGCCAGAAGAGATAAAAGGCATAGAGGTTTTTTCTTTAGTATGATTAAATAAATTAAAGGTTGTGTATCTACTTACTCCTCCTGTAAGTGTTTATCCTAAAAGTTCTGGATTAGAGAAGTATTCTTTTACTTCTTTAGCCAATACACCACTTAAGAATAGTAAGCCAATCAAGTTAGGAATAGCCATAGCTCCATTAAGGGCATCGGTAAGCAGCCAAACAAAAGGAACCTTGAGTACAGCACCCAAGAAAGCAAATATAACAAAAAGCCAGGCATAAGGTTTAATTACAGCAGGACCTATCATATATCGGGCACATTGTTGGCCATAATAACACCAGGTAATAACGGTGGAGTAACCAAACAGTAAAGAACCAACAGCCACAATAGGTCCACCTACTCCTTTTAAAACAGAAGTGAAGGCATAAGCAGTAAGAGCGGTACTGGTAAGACCACCTGATAATTCTACAGATTTGGTCAAAACAATAACGAGACCGGTTATAGAACATACAATTAGAGTATCAATAAAAGTCTCCACCATACCAATACTACCTTGACGTGCCGGATATTTAGTTTGGGCAACACCGTGAGCTATACTTCCACTACCTAAGCCAGCTTCGTTGGAGAATATTCCTCTGGCTACACCGTATCTCATGGCTTGAGCTACGGTAGCACCCGCAACACCACCAATGGCAGCCCTTCCAGTAAAGGCAGATCTAAATATTTCTCCGAACGCCCAGGGGAGTAAATTGATTTTGGTAATGATAATTATTAATCCCCCTATAACATAGAAGACACACATAAAAGGAACTAATAATTCGCATACTTGTCCAATTCGTTTAACTCCTCCCACAACTACTATCCAGACTAAAATAGTTAAGGCAATACCGGTTACTATTACCGGTATTTTAAAAACACTATTACCCACTAGAGCCATAGAGTTAGTTTGGACCATATCTCCGATACCAAAGGCGGCAATTGCACCAAATAAGGCAAAGAGCCAACCCAACCATTTTTGCCCCAGTCCTTTTTCGATAAAATACATCGAACCAGCTGCGTAGGCACCATCTTTATCTTTTATTCTGTATTTTACACCCAGGGTAGCTTCGCCCATTCTGGTAGCCATTCCGAAAAAGGCAGTAATCCACATCCAGAACAAGGCACCTGGGCCGCCAGCAGCTACAGCAGTAGCCACTCCGGCAATATTTCCATTGCCTACTGTAGCAGCCAGAGTGGCAGCAAGAGCCTGGAAAGGAGTAATGTCTCCTTCCCCTCTTTGAGCTTTATCTTTCTTAAAAGCACCTTTAAAGGTTATTTTCCAGGCATAACCAAGATGAAACAATTGAGGGAAACCTAACTTAAGGGTTAGAAATATTCCCGTACCTATCAACATCACTATCATAGGTGGTCCCCAGACAAAATCATCAATAATCGTTAACAAATTCATTATAGCAGTCATAAATAAAAAACCTCCATTTCATTTATATTGGTTCTAATAGCTTTTTAATTTACGAATAGATACTTAATAAAATATTTACTTTGTGATTTGTGTACTGAACTTAGTACTTTTTTAATTTATAAAATTGTCGGTTGAAAAGGTACTAAGTTTTTAGTGAATAATTAATTTGCCTAAAAGACTAATTATAGTAATCGTAATTTAATTGCTATAATATCACCTCCTTGGAAGATTAAAAATAAATTCTGATTCTCTCTATTAATTCACCTCCTCCTATCTCTAAAAATATTTTTGCAGAAATCATTATTTATTATTTTACTTAATAATATAGTATTCTACACAAAAGTTCAAAATCCTTCTTTTACTGAGAAAAAAAATTGAATTTAAGTGTTTTTTCTTATCTTTTATTAAATGGTGGGAAAAAAGGTGTTTCTACAATTTCCGCTTCAACCTCTTTATTTCTGATGGCTATATCAACTTTACCACCTTTTTTCGTATAAGGAAGGTCCAAGATAGCCCATGCATAAACCTTTTTCAAAGAAGGACAATAATTTCCGGAAGTAACATATCCGATCTTTTTGCCATCTTTTTTTACTTCCATTTTGCTTCTGGGAATACCACCTTGGGGGATATAAAGTCCTACTAATTTTCTGCTAACTCCTTTTTCCTTTATTTTAAGTAAAGCATCTTTTCCTATAAAGTTTTTTTTATCAAGCTTTACCGTCCAACCCTGGCCGCTCTCTAAGGGGTTTACAGTTTCATCAATATCATTACCATAAAGCCAGTAACATACTTCGAATCTGGTGGTATCTCTTGCTCCCAATCCACATGGTTTTATCCCGAATTTTTTGCCTTCCTTGAGAAGGCCTTGCCAAATATCTATGATATCTTCAGATTTAAAGGAATAAATCTCAAATCCATCTTCTCCGGTGTAGCCAGTCCGGGAAATAAGAATTTTTTTACCGAATAATTCTCCCATTATAAACTTAAAACGTTTTAACTCATTAAGAGAAATATCTCCTTTTACTAATGGTTCTAAAAGTTTTATTGCGTCAGGACCTTGAACTGACACTTCTCCATAATCCCTACTTTTATTGGAAATATCAACTTCAAAATCACCTCTGTTTTTAATAATCCAATCATAATCTTTGACCGAATAATTAGGTGAAGCGTTTACTACCAATAGTACAAAATCATCCCGTACCTTATAGACAAAGAGATCATCTACCTGGCCGCCATGAGGATAACATAAAGGTGAATATTTTATATCTCCATCTTTCATTTTCATTAGCGAATTGGTTACCAGATAATCAGCAAAGGGAAGGGCATCTTTTCCACGCAATTCTATTTCGCCCATATGAGATACATCAAAGATACCCACTGTTTTCCTTACTGCAGAATGTTCTTCAATGATACTGGTATATTGAACAGGCATATCAAAGCCATCAAATGGTATCATCCTGGCTTTTAATTTTAAGTGCTCCTCGTGTAGAGGAGTTACTAATAGGTCTTTTTCTTGCATTTTTGTGCCTCCTGATTAAAAATCAATATTTTTATCTTGATACTTTAATTCATCTTTAAGTTTTAATTCATCGTCATAAGTTAAGATCGGTCTTTTAGCAGCTACTAGATCATTAGTCCTTCTTATAGGGGTATTGTGGGGAGCAGTGGTTAATAATTCAGGATTGGTCTTAGCTTCATTAGATATTTTTATCATAATCTCAATAAATTTATCCAGCATTTCTTTACTTTCTGACTCCGGTGGTTCTACCATTATAGTTTCTTCGGCATAGGGTTCAAAATGAGGGAAATAAATGGTAGGTGGATGCATACCATAGTCCATTAATCTTTTAGAAATATCTAAGGTCTTTACCCCATATTTTTTATACTCTTTTCCAGTAACTGTACATTCGTGACCACAGTAACGGTCATAAGCTGGTTTATAATACTTTTTCAATTTAGCCAGTACATAATTAGCGTTGATTATACTTGTTTCTGAGGCATTATAAAGGCCATCTGGTCCCATGCTAAGAATCCAGACATAAGTTTTAACTAATACTGGGAAATTAGCCCAGAATGCTCTTACCATACCAATACTCTTACTCCCAACATCCAATAGATAATATTTTTTATTGGTAGAATCAAAAGCAACAATAGGTGTAGGAAGATAGGGAATAAGATCTTTCTTTACTCCGATAACTCCTGCCCCTGGTCCTCCACCTCCATGGGGGGTAGAGAAGGTTTTATGAAGATTAAGATGGACTACATCAAAACCGGCATCTCCGGGTCTAATAATGCCCAATGAAGCATTAAGATTAGCCCCATCATAATAGAGTAACCCGCCTTTATGGTGGACAATTTTTTCAATATCTTTTATTCCTTCATCATATAAACCTACTGTATTAGGATTAGTTAACATTAATCCTACAGTATCTTCGTCCATTAGTTTTGCCAATTCTGTAAGATCAACTGTCCCTCTTTCATTTGATTTTACTTCTACCACCTGAAAATCAGCCATGGCAGCGGAAGCAGGATTAGTACCATGAGCAGAATCGGGGATTAACATCTTGTGTCTTTTATCTCCTCGATCGACAAAATACTTTCGCATAATGAGATTTCCGGTTAATTCTCCATGTGCTCCAGCGGCAGGGGCCATAGTATATTCATCCATACCGGTTATCTCACAGAGTAGTTTATTTAAATCATAGATAATCTCCAAGGAACCCTGTACAGTCTCTTCGGGAGCTAAGGGGTGGGCATAGGTAAAATTGTTAAGCGAGGCTAATTTCTCATTAATTTTGGGATTATATTTCATAGTGCATGACCCTAAAGGATAAAAGCCATCGTCGAGGCCATAATTTAACTTAGAAAGTTTGGTGAAGTGCCGTACAACATCTACTTCCGATACTTCACTAAGTATTTTTTTATCTTTGCTAATAGCATATTCAGGTAAACATTCTTCAATTTTAATATCGTCAAATAAATCTTGAGGCAGTGAATAGCCATCTCTACCTTTTACGCTTTTTTCAAATATTAATTTCATATTTATTTCTCCTTTTTATTTCTCCTTATTCCGAAAGAATTTTTGCAACTTTATTTAGATTATCCCGGCTTAATACTTCGGTTACCGCAAAGAGTAAAACATTCTTTAAATTTTCCTCTTTATAAAATTCACAAATTTTAAGAGGGGGAATAAAGTTGTTTTCTAACAATTTTTTATTTATAGTAGATATATCTTCTTTACTCTTCAGTAAAAACTCATTGTAAAAAGGATAATTGAATATTTTTTCAAATTTCTTTGATTTTAATAGTAAATTTTCTAAATAGTGAGCAGATTTAGTGTTTAGAAGAGAAATTTGATAAAGACCTTCGGTACCTATTAGAGAAAGGAAAATATCTGCTGCTATTACATTTAAATTGTGGTTGGTGCAGATATTAGAAGTTGCTTTTTCCCTCCTTATATCTTGCTCTCGAGCCCGCAAAGTCATTACAAAAACTCGCTTACCATCTACATCTGTTGTTTCTCCGATAATTCTTCCCGGAAGTTGCCTGATATATTCTTTTTTGGTTGCCAAATAAGCATTATAGGGACCACCATAATTTAAATCCATTCCAAAGGATTGGGCATTTCCAGTTACGATATCAGCTCCTATGTCTCCGGGAGCTTTCAAAATACCTAAGGATATACTTTCTGCGATTACCATGATTAATAGGGCGCCTTTAGAATGTACTATTTCGGAAATTTCCGCTAATTTTTCTATTCCACCAAAGAAATTTGGGTTTTGAATAATTACCGAAGCAACATCTTCCTCAATTAAAATCTTTAATTTTTCTATATCAACCAAACCATTTTTATAGGGTAACTCAATAATTTCTGGTTCATGAGGAGCTAAATAGGTTTTGACTGTTTCTCGATAATGAGGATGAAGCAAATTCGATACAATAATTTTGTTTTTGTGAGTTAACCTTAAAGACATTAATGCCGCTTCGGCAGTTGCTGAAGCTCCATCATAGATTGAAGGTATTACTGCATCCATTTTAATAAGTCGGGAAATGTAGCTTTGATATTCAAAAATTGATTGCAAGGTACCTTGACTTAATTCAGGCTGGTAGGGAGTATAGCAAGTCCAAAATTCTTCTCTTTGTAAAAGGAATTTTTCTGCTTCCGGAATATAATGTCGGTAAGCACCTGCGCCTATTAGGGGTTTCATTAAGTAAAAGTTAGAATTTTTTTGAGCAATATTATAAATTTTTTCTTCTAATTCGGTTTCTGATATCGCCTCTGGAATATTTAAATTTCCTTTTAATCGAATACTTTGAGGAACACCTTCTTTAATTAAGTCATCAAAAGATGAAACACCAATCTCTTTCAACATCTCCTTTTTTTGTTCCTCAGTATTTGGGATATATCTCATATCTATTTCACCTCTCTATTCTTTTCTATATTCTGAATATTCCTTGTCATTCATAAGATTTTTTAATTCGTCCTTATTATCAATATTAATTTTAACAATCCAACCTTCGCCATAGGGTTTTTTATTGATAATGGAAGCATCTTCAATGACTTTTATGTTTACCTCAGTTACTTCACCGGTTACCGGAGTTTTTATATCAGATACGGCTTTTACTGATTCAATAGTAGTAAGGGTTTCATCTTGTTTCAATTTTTTCCCTTTTTCAATTTTTTCCAGGTAAACAATATCTCCTAACTGATCCTGAGCATAATCAGTAATTCCTACTGTTCCAATAGCATCTTCTACTTTTAGCCATTCGTCGCTTTTAGTGTAATATAAATTTTCAATCACTTTATTAGTCATTTAATATATTTCCTCCA
>JADBKX010000094.1:11407-12507 GCA_014894735.1 Candidatus Sediminicultor sextus
AACAACCCCACTGTCTTCCCTTCTTTATCAATATCTACTTTAGTGGCCGCCGGCACCGAAGGTAAACCTGGCATAGTCATCATGGTACCTAAAAGGGGATAGAGGAATCCTGCTCCTACCGAAGCTCTGACATCCCGGACGGGTATACGGAAATGACGAGGTCTACCTTTTACAGAGGGGTCATGAGATAAAGAAAGATGAGTCTTAGCCATACACATAGGCAGTTTATCAAAACCTAACTCAATATAAAGTTTAATTTTCTTTTCAGCTAAAGGAGCATAATCAACTCCCTCTGCGCCATAGATCTTGGTGGCTATAGTCTCAATCTTTTCTTTAATAGGCATATCTAAGGGATAAAGAAAGTGAAAATGATTGGATTTTTTAGCAGCTTCTACCACTGCTTGGGCTAATTCGATTCCACCTGCTCCCCCTTTGGCCCAGACTTCATGGGTCACCGCAGCCGTTGCTCCGGCAGCTAAAGCCTTCTTTTTAACTAGTTCGATCTCAGCTGGGGTATCCGTATTAAATCGATTAATGACTACGACGGGAGGAACTCCGTGTAAAAGAACATTTTCTACCTGTTTTTCTAAATTCTCACACCCTTTAGCCACTGATTCTAAATCTTCTTTGGCCAAAGTTTCCTGGTCCAGAGGTTTGCCGGCTACTACCTTGATAGCCCCCCCGTGCATCTTTAGGGCACGGATAGAACAGACGACTACTGCCGCATCTACCTTAAGGCCACTGGTCCGACATTTGATATTGCACATCTTCTCAAAACCCATATCAGCTCCGAAACCCGATTCGGTGACTACATAGTCAGCTAATTTACAGGCGATTAGATCAGCTAAAACTGAGTTATTACCATGAGCGATATTGGCAAAAGGTCCACAGTGCATCAGGCAGGGTCCGTGTTCTAAAGTTTGAATGAGATTAGGTTTTAAGGCTTCTTTTAAAAGAACAGTCATAGCACCTGCTGCTTTTAGGTCTTCGGCAGTTACCGGCTTACCATCTGTAGTATAGGCTGCCGTCATTCGACCCAATCTCTCTCTAAGATCGAAGATATCAGTAGCTAAAGAGAGAATAGCCATAACCTCAGAAGC
>JADBKX010000094.1:12607-18333 GCA_014894735.1 Candidatus Sediminicultor sextus
GGGACGACTTGCGAATATCCTCCTCCTGCTGCTCCACCCTTTATTCCGAAGACCGGTCCCATCGAGGGTTCGCGCAGGGTATTGATTACTTTTTTACCTATCTTGGCTAAACCTTGGCCTAAGCCGATGGTAGTTACCGTCTTACCTTCTCCTAAAGGGGTTGGGGTGATGGCAGTGACTACAATGTATTTTGCTTGAGGACGGTCTTGCAGTCTCTTTAGAATATCCGGAGTGACCTTGGCTTTATATTTACCATAAAGGTCTAATTCGTCTTCTCTTATTCCGATAGATTCAGCGATTTCGGTGATCGGTTTTAGTATAGCCTCTTGAGCAATCTGTAGATCTGATTTCATGAGATACCTCCTTAGTTTTTTGTTATTTATTTTAGTTAAAATAATAAAAGACAGAAAAAGAATATTTAAAGATTATTCCTGCTCTGTCTTTTTACCTGAGAGATTTTTTTCGTTATTAATAGATAACAAAAAATTACCCCTTCGGTGTTTATTAAAAAACTTTCCAGAGTTCTGTCCAGTAAGGGTCCTTTTGCCTGAGAGTTTAAATGTATCATACATCGTGCCCCTTCGGCTCCTTTTCTAATAAAGAAAAGACTTCTCCCCCTACTTTCATACAGATTACTGTATTTAATTAGGAGAAATATTTTTCTTGGTACTAATTTTTTAATTTACTATCATGCATTCTAAACATAACTAAATATATATACTACATCAATTTATAAAAATCCTTCTTTTTTTTAAAAAAAATTTAAAAATATTAAATAAATATGGTTACAAATTAAAGATATGTTATAATTATTACTGTGAATAAATTATTGATAGTAAATTGTTGAATATTTATAAAGTATTTCATAGAAATCGAAAAGGGTAAACTGGAGGGATTTGTTTGAAAAAAGAAAAAAGGAAAGAATGGATTGCAATTTTAGATTTTGGTTCACAATATACCCAATTAATTGCCAGACGGATAAGAGAAGCTAAGGTTTATTCGGAAATACTTCCTTATTCTGTTGACTTGGAAAAAATACGACAGGATCCACCTAAAGGGGTTATCCTCTCTGGGGGACCCGCAAGCGTATATGAAGTTCAAGCACCAGTGTGTGATAAAAAGATATTTGAATTAGGCATTCCCATATTAGGAATTTGTTATGGTGCCCAACTGATTGCCCAATTTTCAGGAGGTAAAGTGGTAAAAACATCTCAGGCAGAATATGGCAGGGTTAATATTATTTTGGATAATCAAGAGGATATTTTTTATGGATTTCCTAAAGAGACCGATTGTTGGATGAGTCATCAAGATTTAGTAGAAGCTCTTCCTCTAAATTTTAAAGCCATCGCTCGTAGCGAAAATACCAAAGTTGCAGCCATGGTAAATAAGGAGAAGAAAATTTATGGAATCCAATTTCATCCTGAAGTTACCCATACACCTTTAGGAAAAAAGATATTTGAGAATTTTCTGTATAAGATATGCCAGTGTAAGCCTAGTTGGAATCTGGAGTCATTCATCGAACAATCTGTAAAGGGGATTAAAGAAAAAGTTGGCAAAGGTAGGGTAGTAGCTGGCGTAAGTGGAGGGATAGATTCATTGGTGGCAGCAGTATTAACCCACAAGGCTATTGGCAATCAGCTATATTGTATTTTCATTAATAATGGCCTATTAAGAAAGGGAGAAGCGGAAGAAGTACAAAAAAGATTTAAAGACAATTTTAAAATAGATTTAATATATGTTGATGCCTCTGAGAGATTTTTAAAGAGATTGAAAGGCGTAAGTGACCCCGAGAAAAAGAGAATGGTCGTTGGGGAAGAATTTATCCGAGTATTTGAAGAAAAGGCAAAAGACATCGGTAAGGTAGAATATTTATTACAAGGGACTCTCTATCCTGATGTAATAGAGAGTATTTCCTTAGAAGGTCCTTCTTCAAAGATTAAATCTCATCATAATGTAGGTGGATTACCTGAGGAAATGAAACTTAAAGTCCTGGAGCCTTTAAAATATTTGTTTAAGGATGAAGTGAGGAAAATAGCGAAAAAACTAAAGTTTCCTGAAGAGGTAATCTGGAGACAACCTTTCCCTGGGCCGGGGTTATCTATAAGAGTAATTGGTTTGGCCGATAAAGAAAAGTTAGATATTTTAAGAGAAGCAGATGAGATAATTAAGCAGGAAATAAAAAAGAATAACTTATATAAAAAGGTCTGGCAATCTTTCGGTATTCTGCTTCCGATAAAGACGGTAGGAGTGATGGGAGATATTCGAACCTATGATTTTGTTCTTGCCTTGAGAATTGTAAATAGCAGTGATGGGATGACTGCTGACTGGGCGAAAATTTCAGATAAAATATTAGGAGAGATATCTAATAGAATTATCAACGAGGTTAAAGGTATTAACCGCGTGGTATATGATATAAGCTCAAAACCACCAGCAACGATCGAATGGGAATGAAAACAGTCGCTAGTCGTTAGTGAATAGTCGTTAGTAAAGAAGAAAATAGAATACAAGAACCAAGTTAGTATATAGTATGAAGTGAAAAACGAAAAATACAAAGCGTAAAATCATAGTTTAAAATTTAAAATTTATCTCATGCCTATACGCTAAACGCTGTACGCTCTACGCTATAAATGGCTAAAATATCGAAAGGATAGGTAGTATTTTTATGTCTACATTAGTAGTAGTTGGATCTCAATGGGGAGACGAAGGAAAAGGTAAAATAACTGATTTGCTTTCCGAGGAAGCAGACATTATTGTTAGATATCAAGGAGGTTGTAATGCGGGTCATACGGTAGTAAAGGGAGATAAACAATTTATCTTTCACCTTATACCTTCTGGTATCTTGCATAAAGGGGTAAAATGTCTTATCGGTAACGGAGTGGTGGTAGATCCGGAAGCTTTATTGCAGGAAATAGAAAATTTAAAGAGAGAAAACATAGAAATCGATGACAATTTATTCATAGATTTTAAAGCCCATGTCGTCTTACCTTATCATAAAACCTTGGATGAGATAAAAGAAATGAAAAGAGGGAAAGATAAAATAGGTACAACCAAAAGAGGTATTGGTCCAGCTTATGCAGATAAAATTGCTCGTACCGGGATAAGAATGATTGATTTGATCGATGAAAAGTTTTTACCAAAAAAATTAGAGAATAATCTAAACGAAAAGGATACTATTTTTGAAAAATTATATGGGCTTAAAATATCTAATCAGGAAAAGAAGGACATTTTAAAAAAATATAGGGAATATGGTCAATTGTTAAAAAGATACGTGACAGATGTTTCCCTATACTTAAATCAGGCAATTAATGAAAATAAAAAAATATTATTTGAAGGTGCTCAAGGGACTCTCTTAGATGTTGACCATGGGACTTTTCCTTATGTAACTTCCTCAAATCCAATAGCCGGCGGGGCTTGCATCGGGACAGGTGTAGGTCCTACTAAGATAGACAAAGTTATGGGAATAACCAAAGCCTATACTACCCGAGTAGGAAGAGGGCCTTTTCCCACTGAGCTAAAAGGGGAATTAGGAGAAGATATCCGCCAAAAAGGAGGAGAATTTGGAGCAACTACTGGAAGGCCTCGAAGATGTGGTTGGTTCGATGCGGTAGTAGTGAACTACGCAGTCAGAATAAATGGGATGGATAACATGGTTTTAACCAAGATAGATGTCCTAAGCGATTTTGGCAAGATCAAAATATGCACTTCTTATAAGTACAATGAAGAAATAATAGAAGAGTTCCCAGTTAATTTAGAGATCTTACAGAACTGTATCCCGGTATATGAAGAGATGGAAGGATGGAAAGGAGATATTTCTCAGATAACTAAATATAGAGACCTTCCTAAGCAATTAAAGGATTATATTAACCGAATAGAAGAATTGGTAAAAACCAAAGTAGTTATAATATCTGTAGGTCCCAAAAGAAGTCAAACTATAATTCGAGAAAAAATATTTAAATAAACAACTTGATGGTCTAGAAATTTTCTTTTTCCGTGAACTTCTGGTATTTAACTTTAGTGCCAGATCACTTAAAAGGTTAAATCTATTATAGATAAAATAGTTATGCTTAAGAGCTCTAATTGTATATTTTGCATTTTGTTTTTAAAACTAACGACTATTCACTATTCACTAACGACTAAATAAGAGGTGATAATAATGATTGATAGATATTCCCTCCCGGTTATGAAAAATATCTGGGAAGAGAAGAATAGATATAAAATTTGGTTAAAAATAGAGCTTTTAGTTTGTGAAGCTTTATTTGAATTAGGAAAGATAGGCCAAGAAGCTATTGAAAACATCAGAAAAAATGCCAGATATTCTTTAAACCGTATTCAGGAAATAGAAAAAATGACTCAGCACAATGTACTAGCTTTTACTACTGCTGTGGGAGAAAATTTAGGAGAGTATTCCCGTTATTTCCATCAAGGATTAACCTCTTCTGATATATTAGATACTTCTTTAGCCTTGATGTTAAAGCAGTCTGCTGAAATAATCATAGAAGATATTGATAATTTGATAAATGCATTAAAAGAAAAAGCTTTAGAGCACAAATATACTCTGATGGTAGGAAGGACACATGGTGTTCATGCCGAACCGATTACTTTTGGCTTTAAAATGGCTTTATGGTTCTCAGAAATGGAGAGAAATTTGGAAAGGATGAAGAGGGCGCAGGAAGAAATAAGTTATGGTAAGATATCGGGTGCAGTCGGCACTTTTGCCCATATTGACCTCCATGTCGAGGAATATGTTTGTGAAAAATTAAGTCTGAAACCAGCAAAGATTTCTAATCAAATTATTCAAAGAGACCGACATGCCTATTATTTAGGTACCTTAGCAGTAATTGCCAGTTCTTTAGAAAAGTTTGCCACTGAAATAAGGGGGCTACAGAGGACTGAAATTTACGAAGCAGAAGAAAAATTTTCCCCTGGGCAGAAGGGTTCTTCAGCTATGCCACATAAGAGAAATCCCATAATTTGTGAGAGAATTTGCGGACTTTCCCGAGTAGTTAGAGCTAATGCTATGACCGCTCTGGAAAATGTAAACCTATGGCACGAGAGAGACATTTCTCATTCTTCTGCAGAGCGGATTATTATTCCCGATAGCAATATTCTCGTTGATTATATGTTACAAAAATTTACTAACCTTATTTCTAATTTAAATGTATATCCCGAGCGAATGAAAGAAAATTTGGAAAAAACCAAAGGTCTGATCTTTTCTCAAAAGATAATGTTGGCCCTTACCGAAAAAGGTCTTTCCCGAGAGGAAGCTTATAGGATAGTGCAGGGAATTTCTATGCGGGTCTGGCAGGGTCAAACCGATTTTAAAGAACTTTTATTGGGGGACCCGGAAGTAGGTAAATATTTAACAAAATCAGAAATAGAAGAATGCTTTGATTATCAGAATTATCTGAAAAATATAGACCCAATATTTATCAGAGTATTTAATGAATAGAATTATCTGTATAATAAATTTTTAGAAATAAAATAGAGAAAAAACAATAAAAAATAACATGTACAACAGACTTATGCTCTCTCTCATTTTTTTTATAAAAAAAAATTAAAAAATATATTAAAATATATTGCTTAATTGCAGAGATTTTGATATATTATCTTTTGTATTTTAATGATTTTTAAATATTGCGAAATATCAAGAAAGTAGATGATATATGCAGTAAATTTTTTAAAGAAGGGGGGGCGATATGTGGGCATATATCGCTAAATAAAGGGAT
>JADBKX010000115.1 GCA_014894735.1 Candidatus Sediminicultor sextus
AATAATAAATGCCTATAGACAGATATAGAACAAAACGCTTAAAACAGAGTAAAAAGAGTTTTTTAGGGAGATCATTTTTAATCTCTATTATACTTAATATTATATTATTATTTGTTTTTGGAAATATGATCGCCTTTGATTTCACCAGGCCCTTACCAGAAAAAGAGCTTATTTTGGTTAGCTTGGTGGAAATTCCTGCCCCAGAACAGCCAGAATCTAAGAAACCGGAGATTACCGAGAAAAAACCCGTTGCTCAACTGGAAGTTAAACCAAAAGCTGCACCGGTTTCACCCGAACCACCCAAGATAAAAGAGGAGATAACTGAAACAAAAGTAGTAAGCAAAGAAGAATTAACGGAAGGAGCACCAAAAGTAGAAGTTAAAACCCCTGAGATTGAGACTGAGCCTGTGTCAATGGTTCCTCCAACTCAAACCAAAGATTCTTTGGGAGAAGACATAAGTGTTTCTACTGAATATTTTAAGCAGACTATAACCAGCAGGGAAGAAGTGAAGGGAGAGATATTCGAACCGGGCGAATCACAGCTTAAAGTTAATTTAGGTGAAAAAGAAGAAGAAAATATCGAAGCAACTTATGGTACTGTGGTAAATCCAGGAGAAATTACTACTCTGCCGGAAGTAAAGGAAAAAGAATCTCCTTTTGGCAGCAGACCTCTTTCTATTATGGTAGAAAATTCAGAAGGAGCCAGACCGCAAAGCGGCTTGGATAAAGCTAATATTGTCTATGAAGTTTTAGCAGAAGGGGGAATTACCAGGTTTTTAGCTATTTATTATGACCAGGAGGCAGAAGAAGTTGGGCCTATAAGAAGCGCAAGACCTTATTTTGTTAGCAAATCTTTAGAGCATCAAGCGATTTATGTCCATGTGGGCGGGAGTGATGAAGCATCTATTTTTATAAAAGAAGAGAATATAGATGATATAAATGAGTTTGTGGATTTTCAGCCCTTTTGGAGGTCTACAGACCGAGAACCACCTCACAATTTATACACCTCTACCATAAAGTTGAGAAAAGAAGCCAATAAATTAGGTTATATTGAGATGATAAAAAAGCAGGAATATCAATTTGAAATTGATAGAAATGAAAAATTAACCGGCAGAGAAACTGATTCTATAGTAATCCCTTACAACAGTACCTATACGGTTAGTTATCAATACCAACCTGAATCGATGAAATATATAAGATTTATAAATGGTGAACCTCATATAGATGCCAAGACTAAAAAGCAATTAGCGGTAGATAATATTATAATTCAATTTGCTGAAACCAAAATTATTGACCGAGAGGGAAGACTGGCGATAGATTTCGTTGGCAAGGGAATAGGGTTATTATTTTTAAAAGGTAACTCAACAGAAATTACCTGGGAAAAGCCAGATCTAAGAGCAAGAACCCTATTCCTAGACAAAGAAGGGAATAGAATAGCTTTAACTCCGGGAAATGTTTGGATTCAAATTGTTTCTTCGGATCTAACGGTAAAATATTAAGAGGTAACATTTTGTGCCAGGCATTAAATGTTAAATAATGTTATCTGGGCACTGGAATTTATGGATTTGCAAATATTATGAAAAAATTAGAAGAAACTTTAGAGTGTTTTTTAGATTATCTATCTATGGAAAGAGGTTTAGCTCAAAATACTATAATTTCTTATAGGTATGATCTGGTAAAGTATATTAGTTTTTTAAAAAAGAAGAGGATTTGTTCTTTTAATCAGACTAATAAAGTTTTCATCAATAATTATTTTGTTTATTTAAGGGGAAAAGATTTAGAGATTAATTCAATCTCCCGAAATTTAGTAGCAGTGAAGATGTTTTATCGTTTTTTATTAATGGAAGGCCTTATCAAGGAAGACATCACCAGTTTGATTGAATTTCCCCGGGTTAGCAAAAAGCTTCCCCATGTTCTGAGCTCGAGAGAGATAAATCTTTTGTTAGATGAAGCTAATTTTAAAGGTAAATTAGGGTTAAGAGACCAGGCCGTATTAGAATTATTTTACGCTACTGGTCTAAGGGTGTCAGAACTGCTACATTTAAAAATTAATGATATAAATATGGAAAATCATATGCTAAAATGTCTGGGGAAAGGTTCTAAAGAGAGGATAATTCCTTTTGGAGATAAAGCATGTCAGTCTTTAAATTTATATTTGGATAAGGTAAGGCCAAAATTAATTAAAAATCAGGATGAGGATACTTTATTTTTAAATAGCCGGGGAAGAAGGCTTTCTCGACAGGGGGTATTTTATCTGGTAAAACTATATGCCCAAAAAGCAGGTATAGAAAAGAAGGTCACTCCACATACTTTAAGGCATACTTTAGCTACCCATTTATTAGAAAATGGAGCAGATCTCAGGTCAGTCCAAGAGATGTTGGGGCACTCAGATATTTCTACTACCCAAATTTATACCCATGTAAGTAGAAAATGGGTCAGTGAGGAATATTATAGGGCATTTCCTCGAGTATGAAAGGACAATAAATAAAAGTGATAGATTTAAAAGCAAAAGTCACAGAAAGTGTAGAATTTATTAATCAAAAAAGTAAGATCAAACCAAAAATTGCAATTATATTAGGAACGGGGTTAGGAAGGTTGGCAGAAGATATTAAAGAAAAAGAAATTATTCCTTATAGCGATATTCCCAATTTCCCTGTATCCACAGTTCAAAGCCATAGCGGCAACCTGGTTTTAGGAAAGTTGGGCAATAAAGAAGTAGTGGCTATGCAGGGTAGATTTCATTATTATGAAGGTTATAATCTAAAAGAGGTTACCTTTCCGGTAAGGGTGATGAAAAAGTTAGGCGCAGATATAATTATTATTTCCAATGCAGCAGGCGGGATGAACCGTTTCTTTAAGAGAGGGGATTTAATGCTTATTATTGATCATATAAATTTATTTGGAGATAATCCTTTAATTGGCTCCAATGATGAAGAACTAGGACCACGATTTCCAGATATGTCCGAAGCTTACAGCCAAAATCTGATCGAGTTAGCTAAAAAAGTAGCTTTAAAAGAAAAAATAAGATTACAAGAAGGAGTATATGCGGGTTTAACCGGCCCTACTTTAGAGACTCCAGCTGAATATAGGTTTTTAATAAGTATTGGTGCAGATGCAGTAGGTATGTCCACAGTACCAGAGGTTATAGCAGCTAATCACATGGGAATGAAAGTATTGGGAATTTCCTGTATCACTGATTTAGCCATAGATGGGGTAATAGTAAAAACCAGTGTAGAGGAAATTCTAAAAGCTGCCTCGGATGCTGAACCGATTATGACCAAGTTAATAAAGAAGGTAATTGAAAAAATTGATTAATGATGGTTTGAGAGTAGCTCTTCTATCTGCTTTGCCCATTACCGAATTAAGAGGGGCTATTCCGATAGCTCTAACAATTTATAAAATGCCGGTTTTTTCGGCTTATATATTTGCGGTATTAGGGAATATAGTTCCGGCAATTTTCTTATTGCTCTTTTTAAAGCCTTTTTCTGAATATTTACGTCAGTGGTATTATTTTGATATATTTTTTGAATGGCTTTTTAAAAGAACACGTCGGAATACCGAGGGAAAATTCGAAAAATACGGAGCCTTATTTTTATTATTTTTCGTAGCTATTCCTCTACCCGCAACAGGAGCCTGGACCGGTTCAGCTGCTGCATTTATCTTTGGCATAAGGTTTTGGTATGCCTTCCCAACAATAGTGGGAGGGGTTATGATAGCCGGGGTAATCGTTACTTTAGCCAGTTTGGGAGTGATTCGTTT
>JADBKX010000027.1:0-2515 GCA_014894735.1 Candidatus Sediminicultor sextus
TATCTAATATAATCTTTGGTATTTTGGGAGTAATTATTATGTTTAGGGCGGAGAAAAAGTGAATAGATTGACCAATTGACCGATTAATTTAGTATATGGTATTATGCATTAGTATATAGTATATAGTGAAAAAATACAGTGAATTTAAAACCTGTTTGACTGACCAACCAATTAATTAAAATTATTATATAATCATTAAAAGGACATCTTGATTATGACAATAATACCGGCAAAGAATGTAGGAATTTTTTTAGTAACATTTATACTATTTTTAGGGATAAACATGGGTATGTTTCATTCCGGATGTACCCTGGTATCCTTCGCACAGGAAACAGTAGATACAGCAGAAACCGGGGAAACAGTTGAGACAGAAGCAGCACCAGAAGCACCTGCAACTGAAGAAGCTGTAGATTCAGAAGAAACAGCGATAGCAGAAGAAACAGAAGAAGAATTGGATATTTCTCTCACTGCTGAATATATTACTTATGAAAAGATAAATGAAGAAGACCTGATTATTGCCAATGATGGGGTACAGCTTAAATACCAGGATATCGAGATAAAGGCTGAGTATCTGAAAATTAATTTAACCACTCACCTTCTCTTCGCCTCCGGAGAGGTCTTCTTTAAACAAGATGAGACTGAAACTAACTGTGAGGAACTTACCTATAACTGGAAGACTAAAAAAATAATTCTGCTACGATTAAAGGGTGAATTAACGGGAGAAGGCATCGAGGGAAAGATATATTATCAGGGAGAAAAGATGGAAAATTTCCCAGAAACCGTGGAACTTACCGGAGGAAGTTTTACCACCTGTGAATTAGAAGAGCCTCACTATCATATAGTCGCCAAAGAAATGATTATCTATCCTAAAAACAAGATAATCGCCCGTAATATCTCCTGGTATGAAGGCAAGACAAAAATAATTACCCTTCCCTATTTTTTGATTTTTTTAGACCGCAAGACCCAAATGCCTATCCTTCCCAAGATCGGACAAAATAGTGCAGATGGCTGGTTTGTCAAAACAAATTTTAACTATTATATTGATGAAAAATCTTACGGCACGCTTTATATCGATTGGCTGGAAAGGAAAGGGTTCGGCATAGGGGTTGAACATACCTGGGAAATGGGAAGCCAGGATTATCCCGGAGAAACCACCCTTTATCTGTATCAGATTAAGGAAAAAGATAGCGGAAATATCAATTTAACCGGGAAGGTAAAATATGGACAGGAATTTAAAGATAATATTAAAACACAAGTAACCCTGGATTATAGTGGAATAAAAGCTGAAGGAGGGGGATTCCTCAGCAATAGTTTGAAATCTCAATTTACTTTGGATAAACAAGGAGAAAAATATAATCTTAATATAAGCGGCAGATACAATTTCAGCGGAAAAGATATGGAAGATTTAAGTATTGACGGCAATATTACCATAAAACATAATTATACTTTCAGTGATAATTTAAATTCAGCCCTCACTTTGGTTTACACCGATAAAAACCCGGCTGGTCAGGAAGCAGCAGACCTGGAATTAGAACCGAAATGGGAACTAAAATATAAGGGTGAGGGTTATACCTTAAGTTTGACAACCGAAAAAAGATTTGACCTGGATGGCGATAATTTTACCGGGGAAAATGTTTCTAAGATAATTGACCGCTTGCCGGAGTTTGTTTTTAACAAAAGTGCTGCCACCATCGGAGATACTAAAATCACTTATGATATTGATGCCTCGGTGGCACATTTCTATGAGGCGGCTTCCGAAGAAGATAACTGGCGCGGAGAATATATTATTAATGCTAAAAGACCTTTTAATTTTGGTGAACATTTTACTTTAACCCCTTCGGGAATCTTTCGGCAGGATGTCTATTTAACCGGGGAAGCTCGTTATTTAGTAGGTGGAAAAGTTGATTTAGAGGTAGTTTATAACCCTTATATTTCCTCTACTTTATCTTATAATTATAATAAATCGGTGGGTCCTACTCCTTTTAATTTTGATTATATCACTCCTCTAACCAATACAGCTAGCGGAAAATTAACCTTAACACCAACAGAAAAAATTAAACTGGATTTGTCCACCAACTATAATTTTGTCACGGAAAATTTTGGAAATTTAGTGGCCAAATTAGAGTATAATCCAAAAGAGGACTGGAAGATGAATTTTAGTACCTCTTATAATCTAAATACTAAGGAGTGGACCAAGAAGATAAATTCCACCCTTGATCTGCGGTTAAGCGATGATTGGAGCATTAAGTATAGAGGTGTAGTCGATTTAGATGGCTTTAAACTCACCAATAGCGTGGTGGGAATTACCCGGGACCTTCACTGTCGAGAAATAACCATAAATTATAAACAAGCCAGCAAGTCTTTCTGGGTGGAATTCTACATTAAAGCCTTCCCAACCGAGAAGATAACTCTGGGGGGATAGTAAAACAGTATATAGTATATACTATGTAGTTATACAGTGAGGAAAATACAGAAAATAAATGCAAGATTATTCAATTCACCAATTGACCAATTT
>JADBKX010000027.1:2615-3752 GCA_014894735.1 Candidatus Sediminicultor sextus
ACTATTCGGCTTTTCTAAATCACTTAAAGCTACGGTTACTTGAATCTTATTTCCACTGATTAAACTATCCGCTAAATCAAGTCCTGGAGAGCCTTCTTCTTTTTGAGCAAAATAAAAGAATCCATCCTCTAATTGAATATAATAAAATATATCATCCCAAAATAAAATATCATATCCTGGTCCAGTAGCTGGATTTCCATCAGCATCCATCACTATATAATATATTCCGTTACTAGAATCGATTATCCCGGAAACTTCTACGGTAATCTCTAATTGATACTCGGTTTCCCCGGGTTCTGGTCCCGGTCCATCAGGCCACCTTGCACATCCGGCTGCTACCGCCAATGCCCCTATCAATAAAAAAATAATTATTGCTCTTTTCATATTCATAATTTCCATAAAATCGCCCCTCCCTGCCAAAAGTTTCCCAAAGGTGCCAGGCACCTTTGGGAAACTTTTAATCTAATTTGATGCCGCTTCGGACATTTCCTTCTACTTCTAATCTTTCGCTATCAATATAAAAGACCGCTTTCTCTCCGGTAATCCATCTGCCGCCCTCTTCGTCTATTCTTACTTTACCGGTCAAAGTAATCTTCTGTTCTTTGTCATTATATACTGCTACCTCGGCAGTGATGGTGTAATCTTTCTTTAAAATCTTTACTTCTCCGGTGGCAGTTAAGTCTTTGGTTTCAGTAAAAATCTCCAGATTATTACAATTCCAGGTAATATTATCTTCTTTGTCTTCTTTGTCTTTTCGCTCCTGAATTAATATTACTTTCTCCTGAAAGATATACTTCTTATCATTAAGAAAAGCTTCCAAAGTTTCGCCGGTAATGGTAATATCACTCTGGACTAATTTTATATCACCCTTTATCTGGCCAATCTTTTTATCTACATCAAAATCAGCTCCCTGAGCAGTTAGCGTGATATCTTCCTGGATAATAATTACATTTCCTTCAAAGACCATTTTATCAGTACTCTTATCATAAGTTACATTATCTGCCTGAATATTTACCTCCGATTCTTTTTTTTCCTCCTGGGCAGAAGCACAAAATGATAAAAATATAATTAGGGACAGAACAAAAAATATCAACAAGGTTTTATTCAAATAAATTCTTTTGTACTTTTTCATTAGAC
>JADBKX010000105.1 GCA_014894735.1 Candidatus Sediminicultor sextus
ATATAAAAATATGCGGGATACCTGATGAAACAAAATAATTTTAAAGCCATCCTTTTTCGAATGGATTGGAAAAAAGAAAATGTATTACACGATAAACAAATAATTGAATTTATTAAAAAATTAGGTAGACCGGATTTGAAAATTGGGTTGCTATTACCTGAAAAAAAACCTGTATCCACTACTTCAGAAATAAACCCCTTTATTCAAGCTGTACATAAAATTGGGGTTTCCCCTGAAGAAACAATGGCATTACTTACTCAACCAAAAGATATAGAGTCAGCTCGAGATAGTGGTTTTGCCCTTATTGTAGGGTGGGAAACATCAAAAGAAGGAGAAGAAAGGGAGCTTTTCTTTAAAAAAGGTGCTGATATTGTAATTCATAGATTAAGCGATTTAAGTGCAAAATGGATTGATGGGTGGTTTAATCGATACCCTCCTCATCTTCTTGAATCAGTAAAAATCTTTTCTGGCGAAAATGAAAAGTTCTTTTTACACCCCCGGTATCTTTATTCCGATTCTAAAATAATGGAAGGAAAAGAAAAAGCAGTTTTCTTTTTCGATTATGATGGCACCCTAACCCCTATTGTCGAGCGGCCTGATCTGGCCAAAATATCTCCAGAAATGAAAGAAATTATCCGGCAACTATCTCTAAAATATAAATTAGCAATTGTAAGCGGAAGGGGAAGAAGAAATTTACAAACCTTGGTGGACATCCCGGGAATTTTTTATGCCGGGGATCATGGTTTGGATATTATCGGACCAGATATTTCTATGATACATCCCAAAGTAAAAAAATTCTTACCGCTTATTCAAAATATCTCCAATAGTTTAGATAAATCATTAAGTCATATTCCTGGAGTCATTGTAGAAAAGAAAAAGATGAGTGTAGCTATTCATTATAGGCAGGTATCAAAAGAAGATTTACCCGGGCTAAAGTTACCATTAAAGAAGATTCTAAAAGAAAATAGAGAAAATATCCGTTTATTGAAAGGGAAAAAAGTTATTGAATTTTTACCTAATATTGAATGGAATAAAGGTAAAGCAGTGTTATGGATATTGAATACTCTGGGACTTGATTGGTCTGGGCGAAAGATTTTTTATCTGGGAGATGACACCACTGATGAAGATGCCTTTCGCATTCTTCGAACCCGGGGAACCAGTATCCTTATTGCGGAAAAAGCCGAAAAATCTGCTGCTGATTTTCGATTATCTTCGCTTGAAGAGGTTAAGTGTTGGTTGAAACAGTTTTTAAATTGATTTTTATTAACAAATCATTTTTTAATTTATTTACTAATCAGTTCTTTTAAAAGTGTCTTTACTTCAATAGAAGACTTAATATTGTATTTAGACAGGGATGACCTTGTACCCACCTTAATAGAATAAGCAGAATCAGGTAAATTTTGAAAAGTATCTTCGTCTGACCAGTCATCACCTATCGCCAGGATAAAATCCCAATCCTTTTGGGAAATCCAGTAGTCAGCACTTAAGCCTTTGCTAATTCCCATAGGTTTAATTTCAATGACCTTTTCTCCATGAAGTATTTCCAGATTTAAGTTAGAAGTAAGGAATAAAAGAGAGGATTTTAACTCTAAAGCTCTCATCCGGCCAAAAGAGGGATCAGTTTTAATATAATGCCAGACCAAGGAATACTCCTTCTCTTGAATAAATGAGCCGGGGGTTCTGTTAACATAAAGTTCTAACAGGGGTCTAATTTGATCTTTCCATTCCTTTCTTAGAGGTTTTACTGTTTCCCATTGCCCAATCTTCTTCCTCAACCAGGCGCCATTTTCGGCAACCAGACCAATATTTATATCTGCAAACCATTTTTCTAAAGTATCTTTTTTTCGGCGGCTGATTATTACCACTTGATTTTTCTTATCCTGGATTAATTGTTGAAGCACATTTAAGATTTTTTTACTGGGTTTAATCTTCTTAAATTCATAAGTAGCGGGAATCAATGTTCCATCATAATTTAAAAGAAATAAACGGTTTTTGCTTTTTTGATAATCTTCTATAATCTCTAAACGTTTTTTTGGTGATAAATCTTTTGCAGAAAATTCTGCCTGCAGGCTTTTTACTTTTAAAAGGCTTTCTTTAAAGTCATCTGCCCACTTTTTCACATGATAATTTTTCAGTCGCTTTTGCATAATTTGATTTCTTTTTTTCTGCAATTTATCAGACATATTCAGAGCATGTTTTATAGACCAGGATATCTGTTCTCTATTATTCGGGTTAACAATTAAGGCCTCACCTAACTCATTGGCAGCACCGGCCATTTCGCTAAGGATTAATACCCCTTTACTATTGTTTTTAGTGGCAATAAATTCTTTAGCGACTAAATTCATTCCATCTTTTAAGGGAGTTATTAAGGCAACATCAGCAACATAATAAAGGGCAGTCAGCCTACAAAAAGGGATGGATTTGAAAAGATAGCGGATTGGTGACCAGCCAATGGTAGCGTATTTACCATTTATTTCCCCAACTAGCTCGTCTACCTGTTGTTTTAACTGCTGATACTGTTTTACCCGAGCACGTGATGGTACAACTACCATAATTAAAATTACTTTTTCCAGATATTCTGGATTCTTCTGCAAGAAAAATTCAAAGGCTTCCAAACGTTTAATAATTCCTTTGGTATAATCCATTCGATCAATGGAAAGAATAATTTTCTTTTCCCCAACCTGATCCCGTATTTTTTTGACCTCTTTTTTTGTATCAGGATTTAGGATGGAGGAAGAAAATCGCTCATAATCAATTCCCATGGGAAATGTATCCACTTTCAATATACGGTTCTGATAGTTGATATAACCCATGTTACTTTCATAGCCAAAAAGGCGCAACACTGAGTCTAAAAAATTTCGTACATAATCATAAGTATGAAAACCAATAAGGTCAGCACCTAAAATACCTTCGAGTATCTTCTCACGCCAGGGGAGCAGTCGATATATTTCCTGAGGTGGAAAAGGAATATGCAGAAAAAAACCAATGGTTAAATCGGGCCGCCTTTGTCTTAACATTTTAGGAAGCAGCATTAACTGATAATCATGTACCCAGATTATATCATCTGGCCGGGCGATATTCAGAATGGTCTGACAGAAAATTCTGTTGACTCGATTGTATTCCTCCCACAGAGAATTTTGGTAGACAGTATATTGAGTAAAAGAATGAAATAAGGGCCAGATAGTTCTATTACAAAAACCATTATAGTAAGCTTGTATCTGTGATTGAGATAGAAAGACCGGGACGTTATTTAATTTTTCAAGCTTAGTGATAATTTCTTGTATGCCTTTTTCGTCAATCTTATCTTTAACTAAACCCGGCCAGCCAATCCACTGGCAATCATAATTTTGATGAAAAGAAGACATACCGGTAGCTAATCCTCCAGCGCTGGGAAGGAAATTAATCTTATCTTTGTTTTTACTGGCAGTTACCGGAAGCCGGTTAGAAACAATTAATATTCTAGCCATCTTCATGTTCACCCCTTTATCGCAAAAAGATCCCCTTGCCGTTTTTCATCGATGGAAATATTTTTTCTACATGCTGATAGGCTTTTTATTATTATACCACATAGGTCTATGGTAATAAAATATTTTTAAAAATTTTTACACTATCTTAAAATTTGAAATAACCATAGTATCATAACACTTTACCTAATCATTTAATCGATAGCAGCAACAAATGACCTTCTATTCCAAGTCCAAAATTCTTTAA
>JADBKX010000157.1 GCA_014894735.1 Candidatus Sediminicultor sextus
CCATATTTCCGGTAAAGATTTTACCCGAGCGGTCTCGGACTTTATAGACAAAGGTTGCCATTGTTTGGATTCACCTCGATACTATATTTATATTTTAATAATTTCTTTAAGAGTATTGATGACTTTCGGGTCGTACTTTGTTCCGGCAAGAGAAAAAAATTTATTTAACGCTTCCTCGTTTTCAGAATGACTTTCTATAGGTTTATTATAAATTATTTTGCTATAATCTTCAACTACTGCTATTATTCGTGAGGCAAGAGGAATTTCTTCACCGCTCAATCCATCAGGAAAACCTGTTCCATCATAGTTTTCATAATGGTGTTTTACGATAGGAATTATATCTTTAAATAAATTAATCTGTTTAAGCATGTTTGCACCTACTACAGGATGTAAACTAATTTCACTTTGAACCAAACGAAAACTATCTTTTGCTTTAAAGTTAATATCAATCTTTCCACTCACTTTTATTTTACCTATATCATGCAGTAGAGAAGCATAATATAAATTATTATAATCTTTTCCGGTTATTCCCAGCTTATTGCCAGTTTGTGTGGCCATTCGAGCCAGTCTCATAAAATGTCCTTTGGGACCAAGTGATTCATTTTCCAATGCCTGGATTAATATCTCGGTAATATGTATAAAATAATTATTCAAATCCTCTATAATATTTGCATTCCATAAGGCAATGACTACTTGATTAGCAAAAGAATTTAAAATTTCTTCGTCATTCTTATCGAAACATTCTTTATCTTTTTTATTAATTACTTCCATAACTCCCATAATATCTTTTTCTAAAACTAAGGGAACGCAAATAAGTGATTTAGTCGTAAATTTTGTGGAACTATCGATACTTTTGTTCCACCTCGTATCTTTAGTAACATCATCAACTATCAGAGACTTTCCTTTTTCCGCTACCCAGCCGGCTATTCCTTCACCAACTTTTACTTTATATTTTTTTATTTCTTTGCTTTTTTTCCCCAGGCTTGCTTTAAAATATAATTCATTCTTTTTTTTGTCTAAAAGTAATATGGAAGCGGCTTCAGCCTTTACAATTATTGCAGCATATTCTATTATTTTATTTAATAAGGCATCTAAATCTGTGGTTCGGGTTAACTCCAAAGAAATATTATTTAAGGCATTTAAGTGCAATATTTGTATTTTTAGTTTTTCTAAATTATTTCCTTCGTTCTGATTAAGAGATATTTCGATTCACTCCTTTCAATCCTTAAGATGAGGCAACCCGTAAAACTTCATCTATGGTAGTTAGACCTTCGCAAACTTTCTTTATACCATCTTCCCTTAATTGACACATTCCTTCACTTATAGCAGTTTCCCTTAGTTTTCCGGTAGCAACATTTTTGCTAATCAAATCTCTAATATTGTCAGTAATTAACATCAGCTCAAAGATAGCGATTCTCCCTTTATATCCGGTTCCTTTGCAGTAAGGACATCCTTCACCTTTATATAAGATTATTTCATTGCTGTTTATTTCATATTCATCCAGAATTTTTTTTATATCAGGAGTCATCTTAATCTCTTTCTTACATTTAGGACATATCCTTCTGACTAATCTTTGAGCTATAATTCCAACTACCGAAGAGGAAATTAAAAAGGGCTCTATTCCCATATCAATTAATCTTATCACCGAACTGGGAGCATCATTGGTATGAAGGGTGCTCAGGACAATATGTCCGGTAAGAGCTGCCTGAACAGCAATTTCAGCGGTCTCTTTATCTCTAATCTCTCCGACCAGCATAATATCGGGGTCTTGCCGCAGGAAACTTCTTAATCCAGCGGCGAAAGTAAGCCCGATTTTGGGTTTGGCCTGCACTTGACTGATTCCTTTTAATCTATATTCTACCGGATCTTCAATAGTCATAATCTTTTTTTCGGTTGAGTTTAGCAAATTTAGCGTGGTGTATAGTGTAGTAGATTTTCCACTTCCCGTCGGACCGGTAACTAAGATTATGCCATTAGGTTTTTTTATTAGTGATAAGTAATTAGGAAGAATATCAGGAGAAAAACCTAAAGAATCTAATTCTAATAAGATGCTCGAAGGATCCAGTATTCTTAAAACCGCACTCTCTCCAGTGACTGCAGGCAAGATCGAAACTCTTATATTAATCTTTCTGCCCCCAACATCCACCTGAATTCTACCATCCTGAGGTAATCTCTTTTCAGCAATATCCAGATCAGACATTATTTTAATTCGGGAAATAACCGACAATTGCAGGTTCCGGGGGAGAGACATCACATCATGTAGTATTCCGTCTATTCGATAACGAACTTTAAGTATATCCTCGCCAAACGGTTCTATATGAATGTCACTGGCCTTCTCTTTAACTGCCCTTAAAATCGCCAGGTTAACCAGAGCAATAATGGGAGCTTCTTCACTTTCAGTTATGGCAGAAATATTGGCTCTCTCTTTTTCTTCTTCTTCCAATACGGTTATCTGCATATTTTCAATTTTACCAATGACCTGATCCCATTCATCGGTAACTCCGAATACTTCGTCTAAGGCTTTATTAATATCCTCACCATAAGACAATACTGACTCGATATTATATCCCAATCTTATTTTAAGCTCATCATGGGCAAAAACATCTAAGGGGTTCGCCATGGCAACGGTCAATTTTTTTTCATCTTTGTCTATGGCAATAAGCTGATGTCTTCTGGCCATCTCTTCCGGGATTAGAACTACGATGGTAGGGTCAATGGTTATATTATTTAAATTTAGGTATTTTTCTCCAATTTCTTCAGCTAAGGCGTGCATCATTTCGTCTTTTTTAAGGATACCAAGGTCAATAATTATTTTCTGAAGTTCCTTACCGCCGTTATCTTGCTGAATTTTTAAAATTCTATCTAACTGTTCATTGGTAATTAATCCCTTTTCATATAATATGTCTGATAAGAAGTGTCCGGTGATACTCTTATCTGTTATCCTTTTCATTTCTCTTTCATTTCCTCCGTTGGTTAAGCTGCCTGGAAGTTAAATCATTTTTAATATTATTCCGATAAATATTGCCAATGATGAATTCATAATCCTTTTTAAATTATATACCTTTTCCATTCTTTCTGCACTCTTTTGATAGGGAACAAAGCTTATAATTACAAAACATATAAAAATTACTATTATATATTTGTCATCTAAGTACTGCGCTGAGAGAGTCAAAAATAAGCGATAAAATTTATCTAATGTTTGGTTTTCCGGTATTTTAATACTTAGTATTTTTTGTTCTTTTGATTTTTTAGGGTTAGCAGGAATACCTTCTTCTCTTATGTACATAAGCAAAATGGGAATAAAGAATACCGAAGCGATATATCCTATTAAGCTTACCATAAATATATCATTATTATAAATATCTATCAAGTAATTTAAAAAGGCATTATTAAATGGAGAAATTAATAAATAAATTTTATCAAAATTAAAACTTAATGCTGCAATTATTGATATATGTAAAAATTGATCGAGTAAAAATATTTTTATGTCCTGATTAGCATTTTTTTTTGAATAGTCTAATTTTATTTTATCAATCACTGTGTGAGACAGAAATATAACCCAAAGTATTATTATAAATTTCGGGGCTTCTAAAAAAGGAAAGGCAAAAAGAATAGAAAATATCAATACTATCAGGGTATGAATTAGCACTCCCCATTCAGTATTGGTCTTTACTTTGAA
>JADBKX010000009.1 GCA_014894735.1 Candidatus Sediminicultor sextus
AAGGCAGGTGAAAAAAAGATGTTTAATGCTTTAATATTAGCAGGAACGAAGAAAAAGGGTCCTTTAGAAATTGCTGAGAATGTAGACAACAAAGCTCTAATTATGATAGATAGTAGACCCATGATTGACTATATTGTTGATGCGTTAAATAATTCAGAAAATATTGATAAAATTTTAGTGGTAGGTCCAAAAAATGAACTTCATCCTTATATAGGTAAAAAAGTTGAAGAAATATTAAATCCCGGTAATTCTATACTTGAAAATATGGAAATTGGGTTAAATTATTTTAATTCTACTGACAATTTATTGCTTTTAACCTCTGATATTCCCCTGATTACCCCTGAAGCAATTGATGAATTTTTAAGAATATGCACTAAAAGAAAAGCTTGTATCGGTTATCCCATAATTACCAAAGAAAACATTATAAAAAAGTACCCTGAAACGGAGAGAACTTATGTAAAAATCAAAGAAGGAGTATTTTGCGGAGGAAATATTGTATTTTTTAAACCAGCAGTATTTTTTCAAAATAAAGAATTAATTCAAGAAATATTCAATAACAGAAAAGATAACTGGAAAAATGCTAAAATATTAGGCTTTAAATTTATATTAAAATTTTTATTTAAAACACTAACTCTGGAGGAAGCAGAAAAAAGAGTAACCGACATAGTTGGTTATAATTCTGTTGCAGTTATGGTATCATATCCTGAAATAATGATAGATTTAGATAAGCTCAGTGATTTGAAACTAATTCGAAACTGTTTGGAGAGGCAGAGATGATATTTTAAAATTATAAAAATATTTGTAATAATATAATATTAGTGATAAAATGTTTTTGGATATAATATATAGAAGGATCACTCTTCAATCGCCCTCTTTTTTATGAATTTCTAAATATTTTTAATACTCCAAGCTTATTTTTTTGTTAAAAGGTATGTTGGAGAAATATTTAGTGGTCCCAGAGGATAAAGAAATGCTTTATACATAGGAATTTCCTTTTTTTAATCCCCGTTTAAATATTCACTTAACGGAGTAAACAAAGGACAGTAAAAACAGGAAGGGCACAATTCATTATGCTTCCACAAAAAAAATACTAATAAAATCTAATCATATATATAAAGGGAGGTCTTGCAATTTGCTTTTAACAGAATTAAAAGAAAAAAAGATTAGCGATTTACTTGAAATTGCAAAAGAATATAATATTAATAATTTTTCCAGAATAAAAAAGATGGATCTAATCTTTAAAATTTTACAAGCAGAAACAGAGAAAAAGGGTTATATGTTTTCTGAGGGGATTTTGGAGATTATGGATGAGGGATTTGGTTTTTTGAGGACGGGAGGGTACTTGCCCAGCGAAAACGATATTTATATTTCCCCTTCTCAAATAAGAAGATTCAATCTTAGCGTCGGGGATCTCGTATCAGGTCAAGTTAGGCCCCCAAAAGAAGGAGAAAGATATTATGCTTTGCTAAAAATTGAAGCCGTTAATCATGAAGATGCAGAGTTATCTAAAGAAAGAATAGATTTTGAAAATCTTACTCCTCTTTTTCCCGAAAAGATGATTAAATTAGAAGATAAATCAAGTGAAATATCAACACGAATTATTGATTTATTTTCACCAATCGGGAAAGGTCAGCGAGGCCTTATAGTTTCCCCTCCAAAAGCAGGTAAGACAATGTTATTAGAAAAGATTGCCAACGGAATTACTATTAATCATCCAGAGATAAAACTTATGATTTTATTAGTTGATGAAAGACCAGAAGAAGTGACTGGCATGCAAAGATCAGTAAAAGCTGAAGTGATAAGCTCTACCTTTGATCAACCCGTCACCAATCATATAAAAGTAGCGGAGATTGTCTTGGAAAGAGCTAAAAGATTGGTAGAACAAAAGAAAGACGTAGTCATATTGTTAGATAGTATTACCAGATTAGCGCGTGCCTACAATCAAAATATTCCAACAAGTGGCAAAACTCTATCCGGTGGTTTAGATTCAAGTGCTCTTTATTTGCCAAAAAGATTCTTTGGGGCAGCGAGGAATATTGAAGAGGGAGGTAGCTTGACTATACTTGCCACCGCTTTAGTGGAAACAGGAAGCAGAATGGATGATGTAATATTTGAGGAATTTAAAGGTACTGGCAATATGGAATTAAGGTTAGATAGAGAACTTTCTGAAAATCGAATATTTCCGGCAATTGATATTAGGAAATCAGGCACTCGAAAAGAAGAATTATTACTAACTAAAGAGAATTTACAAAAAATGTGGTTGCTAAGAAGGGCATTAGCTTCACAACCATCTCTGGGTGCTGTAAAATTAGTGATTACTAAATTAAAAAAGACAAAGAATAATCAAGAGTTTTTAGATTCTATTAAAGAACAGGAAATTTAATCTTGTTACTCATTACTTATTACTGTATTTTATACGAGATACGAGATAAGAAATAGATAGGAAGTTAGTGTAAACTTTCTTTTCTTTCTCTTTCTTAACTCGATACTCAATACTCGATACTGATTTAATTTTGACCTAAAAATAAGGATATGTTATAATTTATATATTTTTAATCTAATAATGTTAAGGAAAGGAAGTTAGAGGAAGAGGAAAATGAAAAAAGATATACATCCAAAATATGAAAAAGCAACAATAAGTTGTGCTTGTGGTAACAGTTTTGAAACCGGTTCTACTAAAAAGAATATGAAAGTAGAAATATGTTCTGCCTGTCACCCTCTTTTTACCGGTAAACAAAAGATAATTGATACTGCAGGAAGAGTTGAGAGATTTAATAAAAAATACAATTTAACCAACGATGAAGATAGTGATAATTAATTGAGATACTATCACAAAAATATTTAAATGATTTCAAAATAAATATTCCATTAAAAAATAAATAGAAAAAGTTTTTGCTGAATGATTACAGGAATAAAAAATATGAACGAGAAAAAGATATTATTTAAGAATATTTGTAATAAAATGATGAATCAATTTAAATAAAAAAAAGACAGAGCTTTCGAAAGCTCTGTCTTTTTATGTTAATTTAATTGTATGTGAAAATAGTTTTGTATTTTAAACTAACGACTATTTACTATTCACTAATTTTATGGTGTAGAGGAGGGACGAAATGCCTAAGAGCAGAAATGAGGGTTGGATTGAAGTTATATGTGGGAGCATGTTTAGCGGGAAGAGTGAAGAATTAATAAGAAGAGTTCATAGAGTTCAAATTGCTAAAAAAAAGATTCAGATATTTAAACCAACTATTGATAATAGGTATGCTGTTCAGTATATTTACTCACATAACGGTACTAAGGTTGAAGCTATAAATATTACTAAATCAAAAGAAATTTCGGAAAGAATAGAACCAGATACTGAGGTAATCGCTATTGATGAAGCTCAATTTTATGATGATGATATTGTACTCATTTGCCAAAAACTTGCTGACCAAGGGAAAAGAGTAATTATTGCTGGTTTAGATCAGGATTTTAGGGGGGAACCATTTGGCCCTATTCCTAAATTGCTTGCAGTAGCAGAATACATAGATAAGTTGCAAGCTATCTGCATGGTTTGTGGTAATACAGCTTCCAGAACTCAAAGATTAGTAAATGGTCAGCCAGCAAAGTATAGTGATCCGACTATATTAATTGGAGCACAAGAAAGCTATGAAGCGAGATGTCGGAAATGCCAT
>JADBKX010000057.1 GCA_014894735.1 Candidatus Sediminicultor sextus
CTTGCTGAAAATATAAATGGTCTGGAATTGTGCTTTAAATAAGTAATTAAATCTTTATCACCTGCCAAATAACCCCCAATACTGGGAATAGTTTTGCTTAGTGTCCCCATGTGAATATCTACCGCACCTTTAAGGCCAAAATGTTCTTCTATGCCATGACCGGTCTTCCCTAACACTCCTATAGAGTGAGCTTCATCTACCATTAATTTGGCATTATACTTTTTAGCTAGTCGAGATACCTCGGGTAAATTAGCTACATCTCCATCCATACTATATACCGCATCAACTATAATCAATTTATTAATATACTTTCCAGAATTTACTAAAATTCTTTCCAGGCTTTCCATATCGTTATGCAAGTATGATCTATGAGTTGCCCCAGAAAGCATGCAACCATCAATTATACTGGCATGATCTAATTTATCAATTACAACCAAATCCCCTCTCTGACAAAGTGTAGTTATGGCTGCTAAATTAGTAACGTACCCACTGCTGTAAGTAACCGCATCTTCTGCCCCTTTGAATTTTGCAATCATTGCTTCCAATTTTTCGTGTATCTTGGTAGTACCAGCCAACAACCTAACTCCTGCAGCACCGGTCCCATATTTTTCAATGGCATCGATGGCCGCTTTTTTTATTTTGGGATGAGTAATCAATCCTAAATAATTATAAGAAGCAAACATTATCATCTCTCTACCATCAATAGTGACTCTGGATCCAGATGCTCCATCTATGCTTTTTAAGTAAAAATACCGTTTTTCATCTTTCATCTTTTTTATTCTTTGATTAAGTTCATTTATTTTTTCTTCTAATGGAATTACCATTTCTCTTCCTCCTTTTTAGTATTAAGTTTTTACTTAATTTAACTTCTCTATCCTTGGCTTAAAGCCAGTTTTTTCTATTAATTTTAAATAATCTTCCGGTTGCAATTCTTCCGGAGATTTCCCTGATATAGCTACCAAAGTAGCTTGAAATACATTGGTTCCAAAAGACCTTCCGTTAAATTCAGGAGTAGTAGTAATTAAATAACTCACCCCTCTTTTTTTAAGATCTTCTACATTAAAGCTGGTAACGGTATTGGTTATAACAATCTTCCCCTTCATATCCTGGGGCATATACTGGCTTATAGCTAAGTAATCACCAGCAATGATATCGGCATCATAAAAATATTTAACGTATTTTAAATTAGATTTCTCCTGCTTTTCACCTGTAGGATATAAATATTTTATAGGGACATATATTAATATTGGCAAAAGCAATCGAGCAAAAATTTCAATACTTCGAAAAGAATGAAGCGGGATAGGAATATTTAAACCAAATATTAAATCCCCAAAGGTCATTTCACATCCAGCCTCTATCAGTCCCTCTGCCATTCCAAATCTATCCACCGTGATAGTGACTAAAGCCTTTTTCCCTTTTAAGGGAATGTCAGTTTGAGTATCAATATGTTTTACTACACTCTTCTCTAATACATATTTTATCCCGGTACCATCAACAATAGGAGTTTTTTTAATAACGCTAATTATCTTTTCTGACTCTCTTATGGTATATCTTTTCCCTTGGGGCCCGGAATACAAATATAAATCTGTCCCTCCTAAACTGAAGATATCTACCTTCCCATCATTCTCTTGGAATATTTGCATCATCTTTTTCACATCGCCATCAGTTCCTCTTCTTTCGATTTCAACTTTCTCTCCTAAGACTTCGATCACGACTTTATGATCTCTGGTGGAAGAACCCAAACTAACCCCTAAAACTTTTTTCATTCTTAAACCCTCCTCTTCTTTGGAATTTACATTAATTTTTAATCTGTTTTACTATTTCTATGATCTTTTCAGGATTAACATATTTACTCTCTTTAATAGGCGAATGACCGATAACTAGGCCAATCACCTGAACACTGAATATTTTCTCTACTATAGGTACTCTCATATCTGAACCCAGGAAAATAATCAAATCAAAATCTGCTAAGTTGACAATTATTTTCATGACCTCATCAAATAATTCGTTTTTCCCCTTTTTCTCTATAAACTCAAAGCGTTCCTCCTGGGTTAAAAGCAAAACATATTCAATCCCCAACTTTTCTGCTAAAAGAGTTATCTCTTCTTTGTTCTTGATAGGAAAACCGATTAAGGCAATCTTATTACCTTTTCTTATCTCTCCTAAACTTTCTAGTCTGGAGACAAAAGTTCGTTCAACTCCTAATTTGCGGGCTACTCCTTCCTGAGTCACACCTTTAATACGCAATTCTAAAATTTTATTTATTTCTTTATTCAATTTTTCTTTACTTATAACTTTCTCGCCAATTCGAATAAATTGCATCCTTAAAATCTCCTGTATACATTTTTGTATACACGTAATATAACATAATTTTTTTGCATTAGCAAGTTTTTTATTCGTCTCTTTTGAAGAGTAGCGTGGAGCGTATAGCGGATGGAATACAGTGATAAGTGATGAGTGATGAGTGATGAGATTAAATTGGAGAAATTATAAAAACAGGTACTTATTACAGGTTACTTACCATATATTACACATTACATCCCTTGCTGGTTAATTGGTTAATAAATCAATAGGCAAACAAAATATTTATTGTCTGTAATTTAAAATTTTTAACAGTTCATTTTAATGCTATTGAATAATTCCTCCTCCTATTACCACATCTCCCTGGTAAAATACTGCTGATTGTCCCGGGGTAATCGCTCTTTGGGGTTTTTCAAAATTTATTAGCACCTTATCTTCATGGTAAGGGGAAATCATGGCCGAAGATTTTTTACTATTATATCTTATTTTTACCTCTGCCTGTATAGACTTTGAAAGTTTATCGCCAGAAATAAAATTTAAATCTTTTACTAATAATTTATCCCTATAAAGATCTTTATCATCGCCCAGAGTAACTACATTTTGCTGGGAATTTATTTCAATTACATACCTACGCTTATTCAAAGATACTCCCAATCCTTTTCTCTGTCCAATAGTGTAAAAAGGAATACCTTGATGCTCTCCTAATATTTTTCCTTCTTTATCTATAAACTTGCCAGGTTTGACAGTATCTTTAATGTGTTGAGTTAAAAACTTTCTATAATTATCATCCTGGATAAAACAAATTTCCTGACTCTCTTCTTTTTTATAATTTTTTAATCCGTATTTTTTAGCCACTTCTCTGGTTTGGCTTTTCTTAAATTTGCCCAAAGGAAACAAAACGCAGGGCAATATTTCCTGGTTTAATCTATAAAGAAAATAAGATTGGTCTTTATTTTCATCTACCCCTCTCTTAAGCAAAAATTTCTTGCTCTCCTGGTCATATTTTTTGATAGCATAATGACCGGTGGCTAGATAATCCGCACCTAAAGATTTTGCTTTCTCCAATAATAATCCAAATTTTATTTTCAGATTACAGACTACACAAGGGTTGGGGGTTCGGCCTGTGAGGTATTCTTGGCAGAAATAGTCTATAACTATATTTTTAAATTCTTTGGTAAAATCCAGAACATGCCAGGGGATTTTTAGATTTTGAGCAACCTGTTCCACTGATTCTAAATTTTCGTTGCCTTCATAATGATGGATAGTTACACCGAGAACATTATAACCTTCTTCTTTTAATAGGGCAGCAGCTAATGAACTGTCCACCCCTCCGCTCATAGCCACTACTACCTTCTTTTTTAAATTTTTAATCATATTAGTTTATTCTCTTTTTATGCTTAGCATTTATCCTTGTATTCTTAGGATTTCTAATTTATCTTCTATCAATGGTTTTACCTTTATAGTTCTGACCAATTCTTTAGATTTATAATAATAATTAATATTTACTTCTTCATTTTCTTCTTCATTTCTATCGCAATACCTTGCAGTAATCTGACAGGATTTATCGATCAGTTCGTTATTTACTTTAGACCCCTTTTTTAACAAAGAAACCGGACCTTTTAAATTTTTAGCTTTAAAAAGAAAGTCTCCATCTTGAAAAAAATTTTGTAGTTGTTCATTCTCTTCTTTATTTCTTCCTACTACCAATTTAATATCTTTACTTAGTCTGAAGTGTCGGCCTAATTTTAACAGTTCTATCTCTTCTAAAGAAAAACTTTCCTGAGTAAATAAATCTCTTAATCTTTTAGAAAAAGCTGGCTCGGTTAATTTGCAACCTCCAGCCGGTGAAGGATAATCCTTTATCCCCATTTCGTCAGCCAATTTTATTTGTCTTTTTCTTGAGCGGCCAGAAATATCCAACAATTTATTTCTGTCCACTAACCCCCCTTTTTCAGGAATGGTCTCCGTTAACAATAAAGCAGATAATGGACGAAGAATTTTACCTTCAAACCCTGATTCTCTCTCAATTATACTTAAGCTATCTCTGTTCTGAGACATCGGTCTTTCTCCCAACACTTCACCACTTAAGATAAAAGAAGCTCCTATCTTGTTCATATATTCTCCTGCCTTTTTGAACATAAGGGCATGACAGTCTATGCAGGGATTCATATTCTTTCCGAACCCATATTTGGGTTTTTTTAAAATCTTTAGAAGCTCTTCGGTAATATCTATTATTTTTAAGTTTATATCTAAATCCTTTGCTATTACAAAGGCTTCACCCAAACCAAAGAAGGGAGTCTTAAAATTAACCCCTTTTACTTCTATCCCCTGTTCCTGGATAAGCTTTAGCGCTAAAATACTATCCAGACCACCAGAAAACAAAGCAACCGCTTTTATCTTATCTTTCATATCTTTGTCCTTCTTTCATTTTTTGGGCTATTTTACATAAATCTTTCAAAGAAGCAGCATCTAATGTTTGGTTTATCCTCTGAGTTACTTCCTCTAATAATACCCTGATGGCACAATCTTCTATTTTTTTACATGTCTTTGGGCTATCCTTATTAATTTTTTTACCAGCTAAAATACAATCAATTAAAATTATCGGCCCTTCAACTGCTCTAATTATGTCACCGGCATTAATCCTCTCGACTTCTCTAGCTAATAGATATCCTCCGCCTGCTCCCCTGGTACTTTTCACTAAATCTGCTTTCTTTAATTTATTAAATAATTGTTCTAAATATTGTAAAGAAATATCTTGTCTTTTAGAAATATCTCTTAAAGAAATCGGCTTTAAATTATTATATTGATTTTGCGCCAAATCTATCATAGCCCGAAGTGCATATCTTCCCCGAGTAGACAATTTCATTGGTCTTACTCCTTTTTGATAATGGTTAATTATATAATAGTCGTTAGTCGTTCACTAACGACCAACCAACCAACTAAAGACTAAAATCGAATAGTAAATTTGTGAATAATTTCCATGACTAAATTAACTTTACTAAAAAATTATATTATTTATGACTATTTTTGTCAACTTTCTCCTTAAAAAAATTTGTATCGAGTATCGCGTTAAGAAAACCATAATTTAAAACTTAAAATCTTTTCGTCTAAAGTATTATTTTTCACGAGGGCTGGCCTCTACGATAAAAGGAAATTCCTATACAATCAACTTATACTAATTGTTAAAATAAAAAAGAGCAGATTCAATTAATCTGCTCTTTTTTATTTATATTATTTTTTATATTGTATACTCATTTTACTCGCAAGTAATGGCTTCTACCGGACAACCATCAACAGCCTCTTTGCATGATTCAACCAAATCATCCGGTACCTTACTAACCTTTACTGTTGCTATATCATCCTTCATTTCAAATACTTCAGGACAGGTATCTGCGCATAATCCACACCCGGTACATAAATCTTTATCAACTACAGCCTTCATTTTACATTTTCCTCCTTCTATTATAATTACCGATTTTAAAATTCATTAGGTAATTAAGTGTAAGTTCAACATCACTTTAATTTTTATTTTCTTTGTAATTATCGACCAATAATTTTTTAATTATTTTACCAGATAATTTTCCCTATTAAAAGAAAAACTTATTTATAATATAAAGAGCATACCTTAAAAAAAGGTAAATTTCAAGTTTTTTAACAACTTTTTTATATCCCGTTAATAATCCTTATATCTCATATTCCATAAAATCCTCTGCTAATATAGTTTCAGGAAATACGCTCTGGGCCTCAACAAGTAAATCACTCTCGGTTATTGTCAACTTATTATTCGAGCTATATCGAGGACTAATGTGAGTTAGTATCAATTGTTTAACCTGGGCTTCTTTAGCAACCTGGGCAGCTATTGTGGTAGTCGAATGAAAATTTCTCTTAGCCAGGTCTTCTTCCTGTTGGGAAAAAGTTGTTTCATGAATTAGGAGATCGGCACCTTTAGCCAGATGCAATAAACTTTTACAATAGGTAGTATCACCACAAAAGACTATCTTTCTACCTTTTTCAATTTTGTTTAAAAAATTCTTACCCTGAAAGATTCTTCCATTGGGTAATTCAACTGTTTTGCCCTCCTTTAGAGTACGATAAATTGGACCAGGAGGGATATTCAATCGGCGGGCCTTATCTATTAAAAAATGACTCCTATCCTTTTTTTCTTCGACAGAATAGGCATAAGTTTTAATATTGTGCTTTACTTCTGTGTATCGAACTACATACCCCTCATCTTCCCAGATTATTCCTGCTGATAAATTTGGAGGAATAATTTTTATCTCAATGTCATAAGGGATATAGGTCTTGGTTATATTTAGGGTTTCTTTTAAATATATATCGAGATCTTCGGGACCAAATATTTGAACTTTTTGCTGATTTTTTCCGCCCCTTAAACCCCGGGAAGCTAATAGCCCAGGAAGTCCAAATACATGATCCCCGTGTAAATGAGAAATAAAAATCTTCTCTAATTTAGATAATTTCAAAGAGGTTTTTTGAATCTGCTGTTGAGTGCTTTCTCCGCAATCCCATAACCATAGTCTGTTTTCATTAATAAAAACAAGAGCGATAGAAGATACATTACGTTTCAAAGTAGGCATACCCGAACTAGTGCCTAAAAATATAACTTTCATTAATTTTCACCTAATTTCTTCATCGTTTTTTCCACACTCAGCAGCTTGGCCTTTTAAAATTTCAATTCCGTGCGGCAATGCCTCTAATATTATTTCTAAAGATTCTCTTACTCCTTTAGGACTACCGGGTAAATTTATGATCAAACTTTCTTTTCTAATCCCTGCCACCCCTCGAGATAATATCGCTCGATTGGTCTTTTTAAAACTTTCACTTCTGATGATTTCACTAATCCCTGAAACCTCTTTTTCTATCACTTCTAAGGTAGCGTCTGGAGTAACATCTCTTTTGGCTAAACCCGTTCCTCCGGTAGTTAAAATTAAATCGAGATGTAATTTATCAACTGCCTTTATCAACTCTTCTTGAATAATATCCTTTTCATCTGGAATAATTTGATAATATTTAACTTCTCCATTAATTTTCTTGACTACTTCTTCGATTACTTTTCCACTTAGATCTTCTCTCTCTCCTTTTGACCCTTTATCGCTTATGGTTAAAATCCCTACCTTGATCATCCTGAAACCACCTCAATTTCATCACCGGCTTTTACTTTTCCGCCCTCTAAAACTCGGGCAAATATTCCTTCTCTGGGCATTACACAATCCCCAATCTTTTTCCTAATTTCGCAACCATGGTGGCATTCTTTTCCTATCTGGGTTACTTCCAATAAAACATTTTCTCCAACTTTCAATTTTGTTCCCAAAGGAAGTTGATATAGGACAATACCTTCCGCGGTTAAATTCTCAGCAAAGTCCCCATATATTATTTTAAATCCCTTCCCTTTTATCTTATTAATACTTTCCACTCCTAATAAGCTAATCTGCCGGAGCCATTTGCCTGAATGAGCATCTCTTTCTAATCCGAAGTCCTTGATTAATAACCCTTCAGCTATCTCTTTTTTTATAGTCCCCTTCTTTTCACTTCGGCATACAGCTACTATCTTTCCCTTTATTTTATTATCCACTTTTCCCCTTTCTCCTTATCATTTATCTGTATATTCAATCCCTCTTTTTTAATGGTCTCGAAAAATGCCCACTCTTGCCTCCGCTTTTTTCCAAAAGATATATCGATTTAATAGTCATCCCCCTATCTACTGCTTTACACATATCATAAATGGTAAGACCAGCAGCTGCAACTGCAGTTAAAGCTTCCATCTCCACTCCGGTTTTGCCCATGGTTTTGACTTTAGATTGAATAGTAATCTTATTTTCATTCTCCTTGATTGTAAAATTAAGATCCACATTGGTAAGTATTAAAGGATGACACATGGGAATAATCTGACTGGTCTTTTTAGCAGCCATAATGCCGGCTACCTGGGCTACTGCCAAAACGTCTCCCTTGGCAATCTTTCCATCTTTAATCATTTTCAAAGTCTCTGGTTGCATAACTACAGAACCTTCCGCAACAGCTATTCGTTGTGTGTCTTCTTTGCCTCCAACATCCACCATATGCGCCCTTCCATTTTTATTAAAATGGCTTAGTTCTTTTTCTTTCATTTGCTATCCTCCAATTTTAGACATCTTAAAAAAGTCTCTATTTGAGAATTTCTTATTTAATTTATGGCCTTCGGGTTTTATGTTTATTGCTTCCCTAATATTATCTCTTATTATTTTACTCCTGATTATTTTATCATCGGTTTTTGCATTCCTTATTGCCTGTTTAATATCCACCTCTTTATTAGAAAACAAACAAGGCCTGAGTTTGCCTTCGGAAGTTAACCTTATCCGATTACAGGTTTCACAAAAATGCTGGCTAAGAGCAGTAATAAAACCTATGGTACCTTGACCACCTTTGATCTGGTAATATTTTGCTGGCCCATTACCTGAATTTATATTAATAGGTCTAAATGAGTATTTTTCCGCTAAACTCTCTTTGATTTCCAAAACTGAAATAAATTTATCCCAATAATTATCTTTTAGCTCTTCTCCAGAGGGCATAAATTCAATAAAACGAATATTTAATGGTCTTCTTAAAGTTAATCTTACAAAATCTTCTACTTCATCATCGTTAATTCCCTTAATTAGTACAGTATTAATTTTGATAGGCCATAACCCTGCCTTTAAAGCAGAATCGATTCCTTTTAATGCTTTTTCTAAACTTCCCCCTCGAGTGATTTTTTTATATTTTTCTTCCTGCAGGGAATCTAAACTAATATTTACCCGATTCAGTCCAGCATCTTTTAATTTTTCGGCATACTCACTTAAGAAAAAACCATTAGTAGTTAAAGATATATCTTCTAATTTTTTAATCTCTCTTAATTTCTTTATAAAATCTACTACTCCTTTTCTGGCTAAAGGTTCGCCGCCAGTAATCCTGACTTTGGTAACACCTAAATTTACCGCTTCTTCGATAATTTCTACAATTTCTTCATACCTTAAAATTTCTTCATGCGGTATAAATTCAAATGGTTCTTCGGGCTTACAGTAAATGCACCTATAGTTACATCGATCGGTAATAGAAACCCGAAGGTAGGAAATTTCTCTGCCCAAATTATCTATTAGTTTATTCATTCTTTTATTACCTTTCCACTCTGAGAGAGGTCATATCCACCCAAACTCAAAACTTTTTTCCTAAATTTTTCCGATCTGATAATAGTCAATAATTTTTGAATCTTTAAAGAAGAGTAGTATTCTTCAGGTATAATTATATCATACCTTTCTTTGGCCACTGGCACAAAATCTAAGTGGAAAGCTTTGACAGCAGACAAAATCCCCAGGCCTGCATCTACGCTCCCCTCCGTTACGGCAGAAGCAACCATTAAATGGGTGTACTCTTCCTTAGAATAACCCTGAATATCTAAAGGATTAATGCCTTTCTTTTTTAATAGGTAATCCAATAAAACTCTAGTTCCTGACCCTTTCTGTCTATTAATAAACTTTATATCCTTTTTAACTAAATCATCTATCCCTTTGATATTTTTTGGATTTCCTCTTTTTACCATTATCCCTTGTTCTCGGTAGGTTAGATTCACAACTATCAATTCTCTCTGAGGAAGCATCTTTTTTATATAGGGAAAATTATATTCTCCACTCTCCGGATCCAATAAATGAGCGGTGGCAAGGTGGGTTCTTTTTTGTTTTAAGGCTAATAACCCCCCCATACTTCCTACATTAAAGGACACTAAATTAAAATCAGAAAACTCTTCCTGTAATTCATTTCTTAAGATATCCAAAACTAAATCATGACTCCCGGTCACAATGATATTGTTCTTTATTCTATTTAAATCTTCTAAAAGTTCAGCTTCTATTTCTTCTCCAAAATCTACCCCCTCCTTAAACAAGGGAATACAAATCAGGGCATCTGCTTCTACTAAAGAAGTAACCACTCCCGCTCCTCGGGAAAGAGGATAAGCCATTATTTTCCCATCTATATTTCCTAATTTTACTCTCAAGAATTCTTCATCTCCCAAATGAGAAACCACTTTGTGGGCCATATGGACTTTAATTTCTTCTCGCCTTTTTACAGTTAATCCTAATTTACGGAAGACTAAAGGTTTCAAAAATTGCTCCGCAGCGATAATTGCCGAGATCGGGTAACCAGGAAGCCCGATAAGAGGAGTGTCATCAATAATTCCTAAAATTGTCGGTTTCCCTGGCATAATAGCTACTCCGTGAACCACAACGTCACCTATACTTTTAACCATCTCGGAAGTGAAATCTTTTGAGCCAGCAGAGGAACCGGCAAGGACCACTACTACATCATTTTGTGAGGCAGCTTCAAGTAAAATCCTCTTTAAATCTAAGGGGATGTCTTTAACAATTTCGTATACTATTGCCTTTCCTCCCCACTCGTAAATCAAACCTTTAATTATTTTAGAGTTATATTCAATAATTTTACCAGGACTAATTTCTTCCCCGGGTGAAATCAATTCATCACCCGTAGGTATAACTGCTACCTTGGGCTTCCTGCGGGCAAAAAGTTGGTTTACTCCTCCTGCCAATAAAGCTCCTATATCTACTGGACGGATTTTATGATTTACAGGGATAATTAACTGATTAGCTACTACATCTTCCCCAATGTTGCGGATATGTTGCCCTGGGGGAACTGCCGAAAATATTTTAATTTCTTTAATATTTTCTTCTTTTGAATCATCGTTAAAATCATTAGAAATATCTTTGTTCTTCTCTCTTTTAAATTCATTTAAAGGGTTTATATCCTCAATCTTTATCACTGCATCAAAACCGAAAGGTATGGGATTACCGGTATTTATAAAATGAAAGTCTTGATTAATCTTTAAAGTAATAGGAGAAGATTCGGAAGCTTTATAAGTATCCCTTGCTCTGACCACTACCCCATCCATAGCTGCCGCCTGATAATAAGGAGAGGATATCTTGGCAAAAATTGGTTCTGCGGTAATCCGTCCTAAAGAATCTTCAGTAGAAACCAATTCCCCTTTTATAGGCTGAACAAGTTTGTATTTTAATAAAGTTTTATAAAATTTTTCTTGAGCTTCTTTTAAAGTTAATTTACTTAAATAAATATTTCTTCTCAAATCAATTTTTCCTCCCCTAATTAGCCGTTAGCATTTGGTTGGCTAGTTAAACAGAACCGCCTACTTTTTACCAAGTTTAGCTAAAATAATTTAACCACTACTTTGCTGCCCTTTTCTAATCCTTCGATATTTAATCCTATCTTTATTAAACCTGAGGCCCGAACCATAGTAGAAATTAATCCTGATTTCCCCAGAATAGGTTCGGCGTAAAATCTTTCGCCTTCTTTATATACAAATACCCGCACATAATCTTCTCTTCCCGAATCTGAAAATATATTGCAGGTCAATTCTGCCTCTATTTCTTTGGCAGAATTATAATTGTATTCTCCTCCCTGCAAACGGCTAATCAAAGGCCGCACAAAAAGGTCAAATATTATCATCGCTGAGACTGGATGACCGGGCAAGCCAAATATCGGCCTGTTGTCAGCTATGGCAAGTATAGTAGGTTTCCCTGGTTTTACTGATACTCCGTGAATCAACACACCGGGTTTTCCTAATCTATTAAGCACTTCTAAGGTAACATCTCTTACCCCCACTGAACTCCCTCCGGAAATAATTACCGCTTCTACCTTATCTTCTTTGATAGTCTTTTTTATCTCCTGCTCCAATAGAATAACTTCATCTTTAATAATCCCTCTATAAACAGGAACCCCGCCTGCTTCTTCAATGCAAACTCCAAGGGTATAAGAATTTATATCCCTTATCTGCCCTATTCGGGGTTCGCCTTCCGCTGGGATTATTTCATTACCCGTTGAAATAATAGCAATTTTAGGTTTCTTATAGATTTTGATATTAGTTTTACCTATTCCAGCTAAAACCCCTATGTCCTGGGGACGTAATCTGTCTCCTTTTCTTAATATAATTTCTCCTTTTTTTAGATCCTCATCCTCTCGAACTACATTTTCCCAGGGAGAAATTGATCTCCTTGCTTCAATGGTAGTATCATCAATCTGTTCAGCATATTCTAACATCATTACCGCATTTGCCCCCTCGGGTAACATTCCTCCAGTAGAAATTTTTGCTCCTTCTCCAGGATTAATCTTAAATTCGGGCTTATCGCCCATCTTTATTTCTCCTATAACTGTCAGATATGAGGGCAAACTCTCACTTGCTCCAAAAGAATCTTCTGCTCTAATGGCATAACCATCCATGGTAGAACGATTAAAACCAGGCAGATTAGCAGGGGCAACTATCCCTTCCGCTAAAAACCTATGTAAGGCTGTTTTGATATCGACTTCCTCTATGTTGTTCTGGGTTATCTCCTTTAAATTTAAATGATCTTTTAGCATCATAATTACCTCATTCGGAGTACTAACTTTAAATAAGGGTTTTACCATGTTTGCTGTTTATCTCCTAATTATTAATTGTTTATATATTGTTTTACAAATATCTCATTTTTAAAAATTAATATAATTTTACTGCTGAAGCTTTAAAAGTTAAATAAACTTTGCTTCCCAGATTAAGATTCATTTGTTGAAATGATTCTCTGGTAATAATTGTCACTAAAGGAATACTTACATCTACTTCTAATTTTACTAAATGATTTTGCTCAATAATTTTTACTATTTTCCCTAAAAATGAATTTCTGGCACTGGATTGAAATGGTTCATAAGATAAAATTATATCCGTGGGGTCAATAGAAATATATGTAAGTCCAATCTTTTCACTTACTACCGCAAATTTTATATTTTTTGTCACTATAAACCATTTTATACCATTTTCTTCTTCAATTGCTCCCCGAAGAAGATTTTCTGGAACATGTATAATGATTTTACCTTCCAAGATAGAAATTACTTCATCCGCTAAACGATAAGCCTGAGAGAGGTCATGAGTAGAAAATATTACAGTGGTCTTAATTTTTTCCTTTATTTTTTTAATAATTCTTTCCACTATATCTATGTGCCTTTGATCTATATTTGCAGTAGGTTCATCTAAAAAGAGAATTTCTGGTTCTATCACTAAAGCTCTGGCAATTACTACTCCTTGAGCTTCTCCACCAGACAATTGATCTACTTTTCTATCTTCAAAACCGGAAAGCCCTACCATCTCCAAGGCATTTTTAATTCTATTCTGTTGAACTATGGAAGACAATGATCTTACTTTTAATCCATAAGCAACATTACTATATACTGTAGATTGAAATAAAAAAGGATCCTGATCTACTAAAGTCATCTTTCGCCGAATCTCTAATATCTTAGAATCTGAATTATTGATTATTTCTTGATCACGGAAAAAAATTTGACCTTTATCTGGTTTCACTAGTAGATTTAATATATTTAAAAGCGTAGTTTTACCTGAACCGTTTGGACCAACAATAGCATAAATCCTACTCTCTTGAAAACCCAAATAATCAATATCCAATACTGTTTTATTATTATATATCTTTTTTAAATTCTTAACTTTAAGCATTGGTTTATCCATATTTTAATTTTACACTCTCTCACTCTGAAAATAATGGAGAAAAATATTTATGCTAAAAGCAATGATTAATAAAATAATACCCAGGGCAATGCCAAAAACAAATTCACCTTTGGCAGTCTCGAGAGCAATAGCAGTAGTCATCGTTCTGGTGCTTCCTTTAATATTTCCTCCCAACATCATAGCAGCTCCTACTTCAGCGATGACTCTTCCAAAGGCAATTGTTATTGCTTCTAATATTGCATAACGGGCTTCCTTAATCACCGTCCAGGCAGATTGAAGCTTAGTTGCACCAAGAGTTAAAGCAGTTTTTCTAACTCTTCTATCAATTCCCTGTAATGCAGAATGGGTAAGTGCAATAACTATGGGAGTAGCTAATATAAACTGACCGATAATCATAGCCGAAGGGGTATATAATAAATTAAAGGCTCCCAAAGGTCCTCTTCGAGAAATTAAAGAATAAACAATTAACCCTATCACTACTGTTGGTAAAGCTAAGAAAGTATTCAGTAAAGCTACAGTAAATTTCTTCCCATAGTAATTCTTTATAGTCATTAAAAAGCCAATAGGTATGCCTATCAATGAAGCAAGTCCTACTGCAGTTAATGATACTCTTAATGAAAGTAAAACAATAATAAATATCTCCTTATCTAAAGTAAAAATTAATTGAAAAGCCTTTTGTATTCCTTCGATAATAAAATCCAAAATATCACCTCGAATAATAAATTCGTATCGAGTATCGAGTATCGCGTGAAGAGGAATAGTTAACTAAGTACTAACGACTATTCACTATTTAATTGCCATCGGATAGAAAAGCGTTCCTCCTCCTATTTTGTATTCTCCGATTATTTTTTGTCCTTCTACAGAAGTAACCCAAGCTATTAGTTGCATTGCTTCCATATATTTAACATGAGAATAAAGTGCTGGATTAACTGCGATTATTCTATAAGGACTAAAGAGTAGAGGATCTCTTTCATAAAGGACATCTAACTCTATCTTATCTTTATAGGCCAAAAAGGTTCCTCTATCACAAAGAACATAGGCTTGTTTTTCATTGGCAATTTGTAACGTTGCACCCATCCCTTGACCTGCTTCCATATACCACTTCTCTGGTTTAATACCTGCAATTTGCCATATAATTTTTTCTTTTACATCAGTTCCGGAAGCATCTCCTCGAGATACAAAAAAAGCTTGTTGGTAAGCTATATTGCTAAAAGCAGACACTACATTTTTCATGCCTTTAATTTTTGCCGGATCATTAGATGGTCCAAGAACAATAAAATCGTTATACATTACATCTCGGCGATTTACTCCATATCCATCCTGAACAAATTTATCTTCCGCGTCCGGATCATGTGTAAGTATTATATCTACATCTCCATTTACCCCCAACTTAATAGCTGCCCCTGTCCCTACAGCAATAACATCTACTTTGATATTATATAATTTCTCAAAAGGCGGGAGTAAAACATCTAACAACCCAGAATCTAATGTACTGGTAGTAGTAGCTAACTTTAAGTGTACTGGTTCAGCATGAACCATACCAATTAATAATAAACTAATACTTAATATAAATATCACTCGAAAAATAATGTTCTTTTTCATTTTACTAATATATTCCTTTCTCTTCATTTTATTTTTTAATTTTAATTAGATACTAAACAAAAAAACCAACACTGTGTCCGGTGTTGGTTTGCAAGTTTAACTCATCATATCAAGCCTCCTTTCCAAACACGGGAGGAATAAGAGTTTCCTCTCATTCCTTATCGGCTAATCCACCATCGTTTTCACCTTAGGTGTGATAGCTCGGAGAATATTTTTTTATAAAAGAACAATCAGCAATAAGAAATATCTTTGCATATTATAATATTTTTTCTTTATTTAAGCAAGAATAATTTTCATCTATCGTATCTCGTTAAGAAAGAGAAAGAAATGGCTTAGATTTCTAATAATCAAATTAACCATTAGTTTTTCATAATTTTTGACATTGGGGGCAGATGAATGAGCTTCTACCTTCTATCCTTATAACTTCTATCGAATGCCCACACTTTAGGCAAGATTCTCCTTTTCGGGCATAAATCTGTAACTTTTTTGCAAATTTTCCTTTTTCGCCATCCGTATCTCGGTAGGCATCATCAGCTACCGTACTCCCCCGAAGCTTAACTGCTTCAACCAATACCAGTTTAATCTGCTGATACAAATTCCTAACTTCTTTTTTATTAAGAGAAGAAATTATCCGTAAAGGGTGGATATTCGATCTATACAGCACTTCATTGGCATAAATATTCCCTAATCCAGTAATAAAATCCTGTTTCATTAAAAAAGATTTTATTTTACAGTTTTTCTTTTTATTTAATACCTGAATAAAAATTTCTTCTGTGAAATAACCCTCTAAAGGTTCAACCCCTAATTTAGCTATACTTTCTACTTCGTCAATGTTGGAAACTAAAAATATTTTTCCGAATTTTCTAACATCATTAAAAACTAATTGGGTATTATCTGTAAATGTAAAAATAAGATGATTATGCTTGGAGTTAATCTCTTTCTCTTTAATTTTATTGTCATAAGGATAGATTAACAGTCCGGTCATCCCCAGATGAACGACTAATTTGTCTTCTGAGTCTAAATAAATAATAATATATTTTCCCCGGCGATCTATCTCCTTAATCTTCTTGTCCTTTATTCTAGTAATAAATTCTTCTAAAGAGGGTTTTTTTATTATTTTACTAATATTTACTATTATATCTTTTATTTGTTTATCTTTAATTTTTTCCTGAAGGCCTATTCTGATAGTCTCTACTTCGGGTAATTCCGGCATTGTTATCACCTCGTAACATATTGACCAATTGACCAATTCTCCAATTCACCAATTACTAATCACTGATTAATGCCCTCTATTATTTTTTTTACTTCTCCTAAATTGTGTATAATAAATTTTCCCTTTTTTGTATTACTGCGGTCTAAATAAATAGCATTCATTCCCGCTTTCTGGGCAGATAGATAATCAAATTCCCAATGATCGCCTATATGTAATATTTGTTCAGGGCATACATTTAAGGTTTTGGATATTTTTGAATATATCTCAGAATTTTTCAATTCTTTAAAATCGGATAAAGCAGAAAAGCTGAATTTAAAATATTTTTTCAGCTTTTTCATTTTGGGTACTAAAAATTCACGAGGCATTGCAGTAATAACAATCAGGATAAAATTCTTCTTTAACTCTTCTAAAAGAGGAATTACTTCGGGAAATATCTTAACTTGAGATTCATATTTTTCCAATATTTTTTTAGGGGATACTTTTAATCCAAAATAGGCAATCCAATAATTAATATCATACCAATTTAAATTATACTCACCGAGTTTGGTATATTCCTCAGATACATATTTTACACTTTTTTCGAAATTAATCTTCTTTTTTTTAGCTATTAGTTCGGGTATTTCTTTAAACCATATCAAGTCATTATATTCTGAATCTACCAGTGTGCCATCTACATCAAATGAAATAACTTTAAGAGTATTTTTTAAATTCTCCAATAAATTAATTCTCCAATTAATTAGTCGTTAGTTTTAAATACAAGTTACCCTAGGTTTTTAA
>JADBKX010000165.1 GCA_014894735.1 Candidatus Sediminicultor sextus
GAATAGTCGTTAGTGAATAGTCGTTAGTCGTTAGTAGGACTGGCAATTAGAGATAGTATTAGCAAAAAGTAGGGGCAAAATACAAATATGCCCCTACTACCTATCTGCTAAACGTTACTAAATACTAAATACTAATAATTCTTGACACTAAGTATAAAGTATGGTAGATTTAGGCTTGTATAATTTTATCTTTTATTAGGAGATATTTTTAATGAGACAAAGAATAGTTTTCGCTTGTAATGAGTGTAAAAATCGAAATTATAATCAATATAAAAATAAGACAAATACTCCAGAGAGAATAGAACTTAAGAAGTACTGTAAGTTTTGTAAAACTCATACTTTGCACAAAGAAATAAAATAATTTTAGCTTAAGAGTTTTATTTAAAAATTATTAAGGTCCGTAGCTCCAACGGCAGAGCACTGGACTCCAAATCCGGGGGTTGCAGGTTCAAATCCTGCCGGGCCTGCCATTTTTTATTATAATAGAGAAAAAAAAATTAAATTGGGAACAAAATGAAACCAAAAAATATTTTCAACAAAATAAACAATTTTATAAAAGAAGCTATAGCTGAATTAAGAAAAGTTATCTGGCCCACCAAAAAAGATCTTAAAAATAGCACAATTGTAGTTATTTTTACTATAATTATTGCCTCCATTTTTATTGGGTTAATCGATATATTTTTTACTAAAGTACTAACTTTGTTTATGAAATAATACACAATAAATATTTGCTATTTTATGGTAAAAAGGAAGAGAGTTAATTAGTTATAATGATGGCTTCAAATAAAAAAAAATGGTACGTAGTTCATACTTATTCAGGATATGAAAATAAAGTAAAAATAAATTTAGAACAAAGAATTAAATCCATGGGAATGGAGAACCAGATTTTCCAAGTATTAATACCTACTGAAAAAGTCTTAGAGGTAAAATCTGGCAAAAGAAAATATGTGCAAAAAAAAGTATTTCCAGGATATGTAGTGATAGAAATGATATTGGATAATAATTCCTGGCAAGTAGTAAGGAACACTCCCGGAGTAACTCGCTTTGTAGGTTCAGGGGGGAAACCAGTACCTTTAAAAGGAATAGAAATAGATAACATATTAAAACAGATGGGAAAGGGCGAGAAAGTCCCCAAATTAGATATTGAAGTAGGAGAAAATATTAGAATTGTGGTTGGTCCATTTACCGGGTATACAGGAAAGGTGAAAGAAGTAGATTACGAAAAAAACAAGATGAAAGTTTTTCTATCTATTTTTGGTCGCGAGACATCTGTTGAGTTAGGTTTCAATGACGTAGAGAAATATTAAATTAGTCGTTAGTGAATAGTTATAGGAGGAATTTAATGGCAAAGAAATTAGTTTCCGTAATAAAATTACAAATACCCGCTGGTAACGCTAATCCCGCACCACCGGTAGGTCCAGCTTTAGGTCAGCATGGTCTAAACATTATGGAATTTTGTAAGGCTTTTAATGAAAAAACAAGACAAGATGTTGGAACTATAATACCCGTAATTATAGATGTATATGAGGATAGGTCTTTTACTTTTGTCTGTAAAAAGCCTCCAGTTGCCTTTTTATTGAAAGAAGCAGCAGGAATAGAAAAAGGATCAGGAATACCCAATAAAGAAAAAGTTGCAAAGTTGTCTCGGGCAAAAATTGAAGAGATTGCTAAACGTAAAATGCCTGATTTAAATGCTAATGATTTAGAAAGTGCTGTAAAAATAGTTGAAGGTACTGCCAGAAGCATGGGAATAGAGATAGAGAATAATAATTAATTGTAAACTTATGTGGAAGGATAAAATCCAATAATACCACAAGGAGGAAAAAGATGAGTAAAAAAAGAGGCAAAAAATATTTAGAGGCTATTAGAGACTATAAGGAAGATAAGTCTTGCGAACCGGAAGAAGCTTTAGATTTAGTTAAAAAGCTTCATTGGGCAAATTTTGAAGAGTCTATTGATATTGCGATTAAACTAGGTATCGATACTCGTCGTTCTGAGGAACAGGTAAGGGGGGCGGTAGATTTACCTCATGGTACAGGCAAGAAAGTGAAAGTTGTTGTCTTTGCCGAAGGAGAGAAAGCAAAGGAGGCAGAAGAAGCCGGGGCTGATTTTGTAGGTGCAGAAGAGTTAGCTGAAAAGATACAAAAGGGATGGACCGATTTTGATGCCACTATAGCGACCCCAGATATGATGAAAATAGTAGGAAAATTAGGTAAAGTATTGGGACCCCGAGGTCTAATGCCTAACCCTAAAGTTGGTACCGTTACCTTTGATGTAAAAAATACCGTAAAAGCAGTGAAAGCGGGGAAAGTAGAGTATCGGGCGGATAAATTTGGCATAGTCCACGCACCCTTAGGAAAAATAAATTTTGACAAAGAGAAGTTATTAGAAAATTTTACTACCTTTGTCGGCGCTATTATTAAAGCTAAACCTTCAGCTGCCAAAGGAAGATACATACACAGCATCGCTATTTCATCCACTATGGGGCCAGGGGTTCACATAGATCCCCAAAAAATAGATGCTTGGATAGAAAAACAAAAAAAATAGAATTAGTAAAAATGTAAAAATAAAATATACTTATAAATTTAGATATACCTTAGACAGCAGGAGTTGTAAAGAAACAACGTAATCGATATTAAGATATCTTCCTGCCGAGGTGAGAACAAAGTGCATAAACTTACCAGTTTCACCTTCCTTGTAGATTGCTCTAAGGGAAGGTTTTTTATTGTGCAAAATATCTAATAGAGTTAGAAAGGAGGATAAATTTTGGTTTTAAGTAAAGATTCTAAAAAAGAGATACTTAAGGATTTGATAGTAAAATTGAAAGAATCCAAAGGAGTAGTTTTAACCGATTATCAAGGAATGAATGTATCACAGATTAGCAGCCTTAGAAATGAATTAAAAGAGAAGAAGGTAGAGTTTAAAATAGTGAAAAATACTTTAATAGAAAAAGCCAGCAAAGAACTGAATGTAGATGATCTGACCAAAGATTTAATCGGTTGTACCGCAATGGCTTTCTGTAGCGATGATGGAATTGCCCCGGCTAAATTACTAAAAGAGTATTTTAAAAAAAATAAAATTGACTTGAAGATCAAATCCGGTCTGATAGACGGAAGGGTTTTTAGTCCGGAGAAAATTATTGAAATAGCTTCTCTGCCTTCAAAAGATGTCCTTATTGCCCAAATGATTAACGGAGTAAAATCTCCACTTTATTCTTTAGTGTTTATCTTGCAAGGACCGTTAAGAGGGTTGATTTATACTTTGGAAGCAGTAAAAAAGCAAAAGGAAAAAGCGAAAGCATCATAAAGTATTATGCCAAAAAAATAGTATGTAATATTTCATGACAGCCAGATAGGGTAGAATAAAAGCTTTTTTCGATATACGATATACGATATACAAAATTGGGAGGAGGTGAAATAAATGGTAGAAAAAAAAGAAGTCGCTACTAAAAAAGATAAAAAAGTTACTGAGGAAAAACAATCTAAACCTGAAATGAGTGCATCAGTGGAAATATTAGAAAAGATAGAGAAGATGAGCGTATTAGAATTAGCTGATTTAGTTAAAGCTTTAGAGGAAAAATTCGGAGTAACTGCTGCTATGCCGGTTGCCATTTCTGCTAATGCTGGTGCTGCAGCTGCATCAGACGAAGTCAAAGAAGAAGAAAAGACCGATTTTGAAGTAGTACTAAAAGAAGTTGGGCCAAATAAGATTAAAGTAATAAAAGAAATAAGAACAATTACTGCCTTAGGCTTAAAAGAATCTAAAGACTTAGTGGATGGAGCACCGAAGACAGTAAAAGAACATGTGGACAAGAAAGAGGCCGAAGGAATAAAAGAAAAATTAGTAGCGGTTGGAGCAGTTGTAGAAATAAAATAGAAGACAGTTTTAGCAATATCGGAGATATTCTTTAAAATTTTTTAAAGAATATCTCCTTGCATTTTTAATTACTAAATGATAAAATGATAATTTACGGAAATAAATATATCCCCTCAGGCTAAGTGTTATATTTTATCTGGGTAATTATTTTGTTTTTAAAAAATCTAAAAAATAATAAAATGGTCTCTAAGAAGTTCATTTATACTTTATAAACAAATTTTAAATTTTGAGAATATATTATATGACTATTATTTCTGTTACTATTATTTTAATATTTTAATCATTATATAAAGGTTGGTGTTTTGCGGTGCACAATAAATATAATCGAGTGAAAGATTATTCCAAAATACCTGAATTATGTCCAATCCCCAATTTATTGGATATACAAAAAGAATCTTTTGAAGATTTTTTACAAAGGTTTGTTTCGCCTGATAAAAGAAAAAAGCAAGGGTTGCAGGAAGTTTTTATAGACATTTTTCCCATTCAAGACTTTACCGGTAATCTGATTTTAGATTTTATTAGTTATTCACTGGGGGAATGTAAAGATTCTGCTTACGGATGTTGGGAGAAAGGTGGAACTTATTCTTCTCCTTTAGAAGTTAAGATAAATTTAATCAGCAAGAAGACAGGTGAAATTAAAGAGCAAGATGTCTTTATGGGCGAGTTACCGCTTATGACCGAAAACGGAGGCTTCGTTATTAACGGAGCAGAAAGAGTAATAGTAAATCAATTAATAAGATCTCCCGGTATTTATTTTGATGAAGAAAAAAATGAAAATAGCAAATCATTGTATAAATTTAAAATTATTCCTAATCGTGGATCCTGGTTAGAATTTGGATTTGATTCTTCCGACATGATTTATGTCCGAATTGACAAAAAAAGGAAAATTCCAGCAACTACCCTATTAAGGGCATTAGGATATGAAAACAATGAAGAAATAATGGAACTTTTTGATTATGAAGAGATTATAAAAGCAACTTTAGAAAAAGATAATACATCCAATGAAAAAGAAGCCCTGATAGAAATGTTTAGAAGATTAAGACCCAGCGAACCTCCGACCGAAAGAAATACTCGTCAATTAGTTTATAGATTACTTTTTGATCCTAAAAGATATGATTTAGCAAAAGTCGGAAGATATAAAATAAATAGGAAACTAAACTTTGAAGATCGGATATTAGGTAAAATCGCAGCCGAAGACATTGTTGATCCTAGCAACAATAAAGTAATTATAAAAGCAGAAGAAAAAATCAATCAGAAAATACTTTCTGCAATAATTAACTTGGGAATTGACAAGATAAAAGTGTTGAATTATGAAAACGAAACAATAACTATTTTTAATGAGAAATGCGAAGCTTTAATGCCAATTGTTGATAAATTGAGTGAAGGAATTAATGAAGGGATTATAGATGCGATTGTTGCTGAAGAAATAATTAATCCAAAAACAGGTGAAGTAATTTGTAGTACAGGAGATAAATTAACTATTGCCTTATTGTACAAAATAAAAAAATGTAAAGAAAAGATAAAAATAAAAAAAGGTCCTTCGTTAACAAGAGAGGATATTGTCGCTTCTTTAAGGTATTTAGTCAATTTATATAGAGGAATTGGGTATATAGATGACATTGATCATTTAGGGAATAGAAGGATAAAGACAGTTGGCGAGTTACTTCAGGATCAATTTTACATTGGATTAAGCAGGATGGAAAGAGTGATTCGGGAGAGGATGACTATCCAACCTGATGTTTCTGCTATTACTCCTCAAGCCTTGATAAATGCACGGCCATTATTAGCCACCATTAGACAGTTTTTTGGGAGTAGTCAGCTTTCTCAGTTTATGGATCAGACTAATCCTTTGTCTGAAATTACTCATAAAAGAAGGCTCTCTGCCTTAGGCCCAGGAGGCTTAACCAGAGAAAGAGCCGGCTTTGAAGTGAGAGATGTTCACCATACTCATTATGGCAGAATTTGTCCCATCGAGACTCCTGAAGGCCCTAATATTGGATTAATAGGATCTCTTTGTATTTATGCAAGGGTGAATGAATTAGGATTTATTGAAACGCCTTATTTTAGGGTAATAGAAGGGAAAATAACTAATGAGATCGTTTACCTCTCCGCCGATAAAGAAGATAAATATAAAATTGCTCAAATAAATATAAAAATAGATAAAGATAAAAAAATTTCACAAAACGATGTACCTTGCCGGTTTAGAGGAGACATTATTGAGTGCCTGCCAGATGAAATAGATTTTATTGATGTATCTACCAAACAGATTGCCAGCATTTCAGCTAGTTTAATACCCTTTTTAGAACACGATGATGCGAACAGAGCCTTAATGGGTACTAATATGCAGAGACAGTCTGTACCTTTAATAAAACCCGAAGTTCCTTTAGTGGGAACTGGAATGGAAAATAAAGTTGCTGTCGACTCAGGTGCCGTAATTATTTCCCAAGATGATGGCTTGGTGAAAGAAGTAAGTGCGGACAAAATAATTATTAAAAATACTGAAAATATCCAAAAAGAATATATATTAAAAAAATTCGTTCGTTCTAATCAGGGAACTTGTATAAATCAGATGCCTTTAGTAGAAGAAGGAATGATAGTCAAGAAGGGAGATGTTCTTGCTGATGGTCCCTTAACTTCTGAAGGGCTTCTTTCTTTGGGTAGGAATGTTTTAATAGCTTACATGCCTTGGGAAGGCTATAATTTTGAGGATGCTATTTTAATTAGTGAAAAATTAGTTAGAGAAGATACTTTCACCTCTATTCATATTTCTGAACAAGAGTGTGTAGCACGGGATACTAAATTGGGACCGGAAGAAATAACTTGTGATATCCCTAATATCGGGGAAGGCAGCCTATCGAACTTAGATGAAAAAGGAATAGTTCGAATTGGAGCAGAGGTGGAATCAGGCGATATTTTAGTAGGAAAAGTAACTCCTAAGGGGGAAACTGATTTAGGGCCAGAAGAAAGATTGTTGAGAGCAATTTTTGGGGAAAAAGCCAGAGAAATAAGAGATACTTCTCTCCGAATTCCCCATGGTGAAAAAGGTAAGGTTATAGGTGTAAAAGTATTTTCCAGAGAAAATAATGACGACCTTCCCCCGGGAGTAAATCAATTAGTAAAAGTATTTATTGCCCAAAAAAGAAAGATTTCAGAAGGGGATAAAATTTCGGGAAGACATGGAAATAAAGGAGTGATTGCCAAAATTTTGTCTGAGGCTGATATGCCCTTTATGTCAGATGGCACACCAATAGAGATAGTATTGAATCCTTTAGGAGTTCCCTCTCGGATGAACGTGGGGCAAGTTTTAGAAGTACATTTAGGCTGGGTTGCTAAAACTTTAGGCCTTAGAGTTATAACTCCTATTTTTAACGGCGCAAAAGAAAAGGAAATTGAAGAAGCTTTAATAGAAGCAGGTCTACCCAAAGACGGCAAAACAATTCTTTATGATGGTAGAACAGGTAGGCCATTTGACCAAAAAGTGACTGTAGGTTACAGCTATATTTTAAAATTAGCTCATTTGGTAGCTGATAAGATCCATGCTCGTTCTACCGGCCCGTACTCTTTGGTTACCCAACAACCTTTAGGAGGCAAAGCACAGTTTGGAGGCCAAAGATTTGGTGAAATGGAAGTTTGGGCTTTAGAAGGATACGGTGCTGCTTACAATCTCCAGGAACTTTTGACTATAAAATCAGATGATGTGCTGGGAAGAATTAAAACTTATGAAGCTATTGTTAAGGGTGAATGTATCCCTGCCCCCGGCATGCCAGAATCATTTAAAGTTTTAATTAAAGAATTACGCAGTTTAAGTTTAGATGTACGAGTTTTAGATTCTCAGGATAAAGAAGTAGATCTTAAAGAAGATACCGATTTAAAAGATGAAATTAATGAAAATTTAATGAAAGAAATAACCTAAAAACAGTGAATAATATATAGTATATAGTGAATAGTAATAAAATGAAAAATTAAAAACGCAAAATGCAAAACTATAACTTAAAATTAAAAATTGAGAGAAAAAGTTTTGAGTTTTGAATTATGGTTTTTCGCTTTTAGCTTTAAGTTTTTAATTTAATTAAAACAAGTATCTTATTAATCTAAAACTATACGCTAAGCACTACCCGCTATACGCAAAGCTATATATTAATGACTATTCACTATTGACTAATACCTAAAATAGGGGGTAATTATATTGACAATTTTGAGGAGTTTTAACTCGATCAAAATCGGACTGGCTTCGCCAGAGCAAGTAAAAAAATGGTCTAATGGTGAAGTTAAAAAACCTGAAACTATCAATTATAGAACTTTAAGACCAGAGAAAGATGGTTTATTTTGTGAAAGAATATTCGGACCAGTTAAAGATTGGGAATGTAGCTGTGGAAAATACAAAAGGATAAGATATAAAGGTGTTATTTGTGATAGATGTGGAGTCGAAGTTACTAAATCTATCACTAGAAGGGAGAGAATGGGGCATATTAAATTAGCTTCCCCTGTTTCCCATGTTTGGTATTTTAAGGCTATACCCAGTCCTTTATCTCTACTTTTAGACATATCTCCTCGTAACTTAGAAAAGATATTATACTATGCTCCAGACCGAAGAAGAGAGCAGTTATTTGAAGTTATTGAGAAAGGCGAGACGGATTTAGAAAAAGGAGATATAATTTTAGAAGCAGAATGCCGTATTCATAAAAAGTATAATGAAAAATTTAATGCTGAGCCGGGTTATAATATTAATAAAGTAAAAATATTTTCTCATAAAATTGGTGATGTAATTTCAGAGGAAGAGGATCAGGATCTGCAGAAAATATTTGGTAAAATTTTCTATCAAAAGGAATTATTGTTCCCTATAAGTCAAGAGGAAGAATCTGAAGGTGAAAAAGAAAAAGAAGAGCTTGAAGAAGGGATTAAAGAAGTTAAAGAAGAAGAGGTAGAAAATAAAGAGACCCAATATCGAATTACTAAAATTGATGGCTTAATTTCTGAGACCAACTTAAAAAGGCTAGAGGAAGAAAAAAACTTATCCTTGCGGGCAAAATTAGCCACTCAAAACATTGAAGAGTCTTGTTACATAGTGATACACCCCGGTAATACTTCTCACAAAAGAGGAGAAATAATTTTAGAAATAGAAAAACTCCTTCTAAGTAATTATGATCCCGAATTTAAAGCTGGGATAGGTGCAGAAGCAATTAAAGAGTTATTGAAAGAAGTAACCTTAGATAAGTTAACTCTGGAACTTCGCGAAGAATTAAAAAAAACTAGCGGCCAAAAAACGAAAAAGATTATTAAAAGATTGCAGATAGTTGAAGCATTTCGTAAATCTAATTGCAAACCTGAGTGGATGATATTAGAAATAATTCCAGTTATTCCTCCAGACTTAAGGCCTATGGTGCAATTGGAGGGAGGGCGTTTTGCCACTTCAGATTTGAATGACCTGTATAGGAGAGTTATAAATCGGAATAATAGATTAAAAAGATTATTAGAATTAGGGGCACCGGAAATTATTATTAAAAATGAAAAGCGAATGTTACAGGAAGCGGTTGATGCTTTGATAGACAACGGCAGGAGAGGGCGAGCAGTGCTTGGCACCGGGAATAGACCCCTTAAATCGTTAAGTGATATGTTAAAAGGTAAGAAAGGTAGATTTAGACAGAACCTTTTAGGTAAAAGAGTGGATTATTCAGGAAGATCGGTAATTGTAGTAGGTCCTAATTTAAAATTTTACCAATGCGGATTACCCAAAAAGATGGCCTTAGAGCTATTCAAGCCATATGTAATGAGAGAATTGGTAGCTCAGGATTTGGCTCATAATATCAAAACTGCCAAAAAAATAGTAGAGAAAGGCAAGCCGGAAGTCTGGAGTATATTAAAGGATATTGTAGAAGATCGTCCTATCTTACTAAATCGGGCACCGACATTACATCGTTTAGGTATTCAGGCTTTTAAACCAGTTTTGGTGGAAGGAAATGCAATACAAATTCATCCTTTAGTTTGCGCAGCTTTTAATGCAGATTTTGACGGCGATCAGATGGCAGTTCATATACCTCTTTCGCCGGAAGCTCAAGCTGAAGCAGAAATTTTAATGCTATCTTCGAATAATATACTCTCTCCAGCTAATGGTTTACCTATAGCTTTACCTAGCCAGGATATAATTTTAGGTTGTTATTATCTAACTATGCGGGAAAGTGGACAAAAAGGTGAGGGAAAAATATTTGGTAATTTTAATGAGGTAATAAGGGTTTATGAGGATGGTTTTATTGGCTTACATGCTGAAATTAAGTGTAGAATAAATAACTCCTTAAAAAGCACAACAGCTGGCAGGATTATTTTTAACGAAATTTTCCCTGATGATATGGATTTTATCAATTTAACCATAACCAAAAAATCCTCAGAAAAAATTATATCTTTTGTTTACCGAAAATATGGAAAAGAAATAACTGTGGATATTTTAGATAAGATTAAAAAATTAGGCTTTAATTTTGCTACTTCTTCCGGGATTTCTATAGGGATAGCAGATTTAGAAATACCTTCCCAGAAGGATGAGATATTAGAAGTAGCCGAAAAGGAAGTAGATAAAATTCAAGAACAATATAATTACGGATTAATTATGGAGGATGAGAGAGAACAGAAAATTGTAAACGCCTGGACTAAAGCTGCTGATGACGTAGTTGATGCTATTTTAAAGAATTTAAGCAAATTTAATCCTTTATATATTATGGCTGATTCTGGAGCTCGAGGAAGTAAACGACAGATTGGTCAATTAGCTGGGATGAGGGGTTTAATGGCTGATCCTTCGGGAAAGATTATTGAATTCCCTATTAGATCTAATTTTAGAGACGGCTTGTCAGTGTTAGAATATTTTATTTCTACCCATGGAGCTCGAAAAGGGTTAGCAGACACTGCTCTTAGAACTTCAAAATCAGGATATTTAACCAGAAGATTGGTTGATGTAGCTCAAGATGCAATTATCAGAGAAGAAGACTGTGGCACATCTGACGGAATAATTATCAGGGCTTTTCAAGATGATGGTAATATAATTGAGACTTTAGAAGAAAGGTTGGTAGGTCGGATAACTCAAGAAGAAGTAATAGATCCCAAGACCGGTGAAGTATTCGTTGGGTTAGGAGAAGAAATTGACGAAATAAGTGCTAAAAAGATTTCGGAAGCGGGGATAAAAGAGGTTAAAGTTAGATCGGTTTTAACCTGCAGAGCAGAACATGGGTTATGTGCTAAATGTTACGGTAAAGATATGGCTAGTGGAAAATTAGTAAATATCGGAGAAGCCGTAGGAGTTATTGCAGCTCAATCTATTGGAGAACCAGGGACACAATTAACTTTAAGGACTTTTCATACAGGAGGAGTCAAAATAACCGGTGAAGATATTACCTTGGGACTTCCACGAGTGGAACAACTTTTTGAGGTGAGAAAGCCAAAAAAACAGGCCGTGATAAGTGAAATAAATGGAACAGTAGAGGAAATTATTACTGAGAACAATTATAAGAAGCAGGTAGTAATTATTCCTGAAACATCACAAGAGAATAAAGATTCTAATGGGGAAAAGAAAAAAATCTATAATATTCCCCCTGAATTAAGACTAACAGTAGAAAAGGGACAAAAGATTAGCGCCGGAGAAAGGTTGACTGTCGGGTTTATTGATCCCCATGATATTTTAAAGATTCAGGGAATTAAGGCAGTTCAAGAATATTTATTAAAAGAAATACAAGCAGTATATAGATCACAAGGCGTTAAAATCAGTGATAAACATATCGAGACAATCATTCGTCAAATTGCTCGTTTAAATATGATTTATGTGAGATCAGCTCGTGATTCCGAGTTGTTATCTGGGGAATTAGTATATGTATCAGATTTTGAAAAGGCTAACAAAAAGGTAGTAGAAAAAAATGAAAAAATTAGCAAGAAGAACAGAGAATTATTAGAGAATAAAAAAACTATCTTTTCATTGGTAAATGTTAAAACAGGTGAGGTAATAGTTAAAGAAGGAGAAGTTATTACTAATAAAGTTATACCTAAAATTGAAGCCAGCGATTTTACTACATTGATAGTTGAAGGGCAAGAAAATAAACAATTTACTATTGTTAAAGGAGAAAATTCCTTTATAGAAAGAATAACTGGTAATATTTTGGTTGGCGGGATTACAGATAATATTCAAGAAGACAACACTGAAACAGATAATCTACGTGGTTCTAAGATAAAATTTAATGAGATCATTAGCAAAGAAATGGGAGTAGAAATTGTTAATAGTGATATTAGAGTAATAAGTTGTGCTACGCCAGATATTTACGAAAAGATAGAAGACAGGATTATTTCCGCAGATATTATTAATCCAGAAGATTCTCAAGTTTTAGTGAGTGCGAACAAGCAACTCACTTCTAGAGAAGTGGATAAGATCATAAAAACCAAGGTAGATAGAATAAAGGTATGGAAAGAAATTAAGGAGATATCCGTAAGAGACGGGCTGATCAAATCAATTAAAGATGAAATTATTGGCCGACCCATTGGCGAAGATATTAAAGATCCAGTTAGCGGAAATATTATCGCAGCCAAGGATCAAATAATAAGTAAGAATTTAATTAAAAAAATATTATTATATAAATTAAGTGAGTTACCATTGGAAGACGGAAGATATTTTTCTTTAGAAGGCAGAACTTTAGAATTCCTTTACGACAATGCAGTAGGTAAAATTGCTGCTTTAGATATTTTGGATCCGGAAACAGGCGAAGTTATAATTAGTGGAGGTAAAAAGATAACCAGGAACCATGCTACAGAAATTTGCATTAGACATTTGGATTTAATAAAAGTAAGAGCAAACAATAAGACCGCATGTGTTAATATAATTGAAAATGTAGGATTTATTAGAAGGAAGAAGTTTGTAGCAGTAGGAATGCCCATAATCCAAGGTATTACTCAAGCCTCCCTTTCTACTGAAAGTTTTCTGTCTGCCGCATCATTTCAGAGAACCACACATGTTTTAACTAATGCTTCTATCAAGGGGAAGGTAGATAAACTTTATGGTTTAAAGGAAAATGTTATTATTGGTAACATAATACCCGCAGGGACAGGTTTAAATAAATACGCAAGAATAGAAGTTGATTACTCACATGAGGAAGAAGAAAAAGTGGAAGAAATATTTAAAGAGGCAGAAGGAGAGCAGAGAGAAAAGAAGATAGATATATTTAGAGAAGAAGATGAAGATAGTAAAGAGAAAATGTCAGACCATACAACAGATCAAGAACAGGAGCTTAATTAGTCGTTAGCTTTAAATACAGGTTGCCAGTTGGCCGTTTTCGGTTAACAGTTATAATGATACAGCTAAAAAGTTTAAGCTAAAATCGAAAAACTGTAATTATTATTTAAGAATTCAAGAGTCAGTAGTCAGAAGAATATAGAATAATTTAACAAATAATATAACTTTGTAATCTAAAATGATTCTGAATACTGGATTCTGTCTCCTGGCTTCTATCTTATCTACGAGATACGAATATAGTTTTGTGCTTTATTACTAAATACTATTCAATATATACTAATTTAGCTTGACATCAAATACTGATGCTGTTAAAATATAAAAGTATTTTTATTTATAGAATGCTGATAAATTTAGACAAAGGAAGGTGAGATATGCCTACCATAAACCAATTAGTAAGAAAAGGTAGAAAAAAGGTCTTTAAAAAATCTGATACTCCATCTTTGCAGGGCAGCCCTTTAAAAAGAGGGGTATGCACCAGAGTTTGGACTATAACTCCCAAGAAACCTAATTCCGCCTTAAGAAAAGTAACTCGAGTAAGATTAACTAATAATATGGAGGTTACTGCATATATTCCCGGAATAGGGCATAATCTTCAAGAACATTCTATTGTGCTCTTAAGAGGTGGAAGGGTAAAAGATTTACCAGGAGTTAGATATCATATTGTCAGAGGAGTTATGGATACTACTGGAGTAGAAAATAGAATGCAAGGGCGTTCAAGATATGGATCTAAAAGACAGAAGAAGACAAGTAAGTAATAAGTAAGTCGCTAGTGAATAGTATTTAGTTAACCGGTTATCCGGTTTGCCAGTTAAATTAATTCTTAAATTTTTAATTTTTGGTTTATAGTTTTTAGACAAAAAAAATCGGATACTGGGTTATATTTCTTAACGATATACGATATACTATATACTAATTTAAAAAGATAGAGGTGGTAAATAATGTCCAGGAGAAGAAGGGCAGTAAAGAGAATAAATATACCAGATCCTGTATATCACGATAAAAACGTAGCAACTTTTATAAACAAGCTAATGTATGATGGTAAAAAAAGCATAGCGGAAGCAATTTTTTATCGGGCTTTAGATATAGCTGCTAAGAAAACAAAAAAGGAACCCTTGGAAGTATTTAATCAAGCTTTACAGAATGTTATACCAGTATTAGAGGTAAAATCAAGAAGGGTTGGAGGAGCCAGTTATCAGATCCCGGTTGAAGTAAGTCCGGATAGAAGAATAACTTTAGGGATGAGATGGATAATTAATTTTGCCAGACAAAAAACAGGTAAGCCGATGCATGAAAAATTATCCTTAGAGTTAACAGATGCAGCGAATGGTGTCGGAGCAGCTGTTAAAAAGAAAGAAGATACTCATAAGATGGCAGAAGCAAACAAAGCATTTGCTCATTACAGGTGGTAAATAAAATAGTCGTTAGCGAATAGTATCGTATCGCGTATTGCGTATTGCGTGAAGAAAACCAGAATTCAGCAGTAAAAATGCGATATATTGTGCCCAAAGCACAAGTAGACACGGCACGCAGGGCCTTTACATTAGCGTGGTATTAATTCTTTAACCAGCTAATCAGCAAGTGATGTAATGTGTAACATATGGTAAGTAACGTGTAGTAAATACCTGTTTTTATAATTTCAGAAAATTAATCTTATTACTCATTACACATTACTTGTTACTGTATTTTATACGAGATACGAGATACGAATTAAGATTGGGTTTTTAAATTATGTCTACGAATTTATCTTTAGATAAAATAAGAAATATTGGTATAATGGCCCATATTGACGCAGGCAAGACTACCGTTACCGAGAGGATACTTTACTATACGGGAAAAGTTCATAAGATGGGCGAGGTCCATGAGGGGTCTGCAACTATGGATTGGATGCCTCAAGAAAAAGAGAGAGGCATTACTATAACTTCTGCAGCAACCACTCTTTATTGGAAAGATAATCGTGTTAATCTTATTGATACGCCAGGACACGTAGATTTTACTATGGAGGTTGAACGTTGTTTAAGGGTACTCGATGGTGCTGTTGCAGTCTTCTGTGCAGTAGGAGGGGTTGAACCCCAGACAGAAACCGTTTGGCATCAGGCAGAAAAATATGGTGTTCCTCGTATTGCCTTTATTAATAAAATGGATAGAGCAGGAGCAGATTTCTATCATGTTATAAAAGAGATTCAAGACAAACTGGCGACTAATCCACTCATTGTTCAATTGCCCTTGGGGAGTGAAGAAGATTTTATAGGCGTTATCGACTTAATAAAAATGAAGGCATATTCTTATACTATGGATAATTTAGGAGTAAATTATAAAGAAGTATCTATATCAAAAGATATGCTAGAATTAGCCAATGAGTATCATCATAAAATGATAGAAAACTTAGCTGAAATTGATGAAAGAATTATGGAAAAATATCTTGAAGGTGAAGAAATTGCCTCCAATGAAATAAAGTCTGCAATTCGCAGATTAACTATTAAAAATGAGGTAGTTCCGGTTTTTTGTGGTTCAGCTTTAAAAAATAAAGGTATTCAGTTACTTTTAGATGCGATAGTTAATTATCTGCCTTCTCCTTTAGATGTTCCGCCGATCAAAGGCATAGATCCTCAGAACGAGAAGGGGATATATAGGCTAGCCGAGGACAAAGAACCATTAGCTTCTTTGGTTTTTAAAATTATGACTGATCCTTATATAGGAAAATTAAGTTTTGTCAGAGTTTATTCAGGTATATTAAAATCAGGTTCTTATGTTTATAATTCGTCTAAAGAGATTAGGGAAAGAATAAATAGATTAGTACTGATTCATGCTGATCACAAGAAGGATGTTACAGAGATACCCGCAGGGAATATAGGAGCAATAATAGGTTTAAAAAAATCTACTACTGGTGATACTTTATGTGATATAAAACATCCTATAATTTTAGAATCAATAAAATTTCCTGAACCGGTAATATCTATCGCTATAGAGCCAAAAAGTAAAGCAGAGCAAGATAAAATGGCTTTAGCTTTGGATAAATTGTCAGAAGAAGACCCGACTTTTAGAAGAACGCATAATGTTGAAACCGGTCAAACTATCATCTCGGGTATGGGGGAACTGCATTTAGAAATAATTGTAGATCGTTTACTTCGGGAATTTAGAGTAGAAGGAAATATAGGAAAGCCACAAGTGGCCTATAAAGAAACAATCGAGAGAACTGCTAAGGCTAGAGGAAGATTTATCAGACAATCGGGAGGTAGGGGACAATATGGAGATGTAACTCTGGAGGTAGAACCTTACAAAGAAGATAATTTTAAATTTATTAATCGGATAGTTGGCGGAGCAATACCCAAAGAATATATCCCCGCAGTAGAAGGGGGTATAAAAGAAGCTATGTTAAGTGGAGTATTGGGTAATTACCCGGTCATCAATATAAAAGTAACCTTATTAGACGGTTCTTATCATCCAGTAGATTCATCGGAGATTGCTTTTAAGATTGCAGCCTCTATGGCCTTTAAAGAATGTATGAAAAACGCCAAACCAATACTTTTAGAACCGATGATGGAAGTAGAAATCGTAACTCCAGAAGAATATTTAGGCAATCTGATAAGTGATATAAGCTCACGGAGGGCAAAAGTAGAGGGTATAGAAACAAAAGTTAAAGTAAAAATTATTACTGCTTATGTACCTTTAGTAGAAATGTTTGGTTATGCTACTAGTTTAAGGTCAATTTCACAAGGTAGAGCAACTTCTACTATGCAGTTTTTAAATTACGAAAAAATTCCAAATAATATTGCAAAGGAAATATTAATCTAAGTTTAACATAATAAAAATAGTACAGAATATTTAAGGAGGAAAAATCAAATGGCAAAAGAAAAATTTGTAAGAACTAAACCCC
>JADBKX010000147.1:0-4592 GCA_014894735.1 Candidatus Sediminicultor sextus
AGTTTAAACAAGGAGAGTAATAAAATGCAAATGATATTTATTTCCGGGCTAATTGGGTTCGGCATAGCAGTGGTTATATTTATTCTATTTTGGATTTTTAAATTAAAATACAGTGCACCGGGGAGAGAAATTAGAATACATGCTTCTCTTGAAGAACTTCGTTCGGTAGGAGAATTAGTGGTATTTAAAGTAGTTACTAAAGAGATTGTTACCACTTCAATGCACTGGTTAGGAGAGAAAGGGAAAAAATATTTTCAATGGTTAATTTCGACTAAAAAAATGGCCATGATTTTCGAATTCGATATAGATTTTAGATATGATCTTCGTAGTCCAGACTTTATTATTGAGGAACAAGGGGAAAAGAATTTCCGTTTAAAAATGCCCCAATGTTTTTATGAAGTTCATATCAGAGATATTAGTTTTTATGATGAACAAAATGCGAAATTTCTTCCTTGGTTACTTCCTGACCTCCTGAATCGGGCTTTTGGGTCAGGGTTCAATGAAGGGGATAAAAATTTACTTATAGAAGAAGCAAAATATCAGGCAACTCAAATGGCTGATAATTTGGTCCGAAAAATGCGTTCGGAAGTACAGAATTCTACCCGACAAACTCTGGAAGCTTTAAGTAAAAATTTTGGAGCAGAAAAAGTTTTAATAGACTTTACCGATTCGAAGCTGATCCAATCCAAGCTTAGTCCTATCCTTTTAGAAGAAAAAAAATAAAAAATAGTTTTTTAAATCTTTATCCTCGACTAATTATTTAATTGATAAAAATATTGTTTTTTGGGAAAACTACCAAAATTATTGAGATGCTTAAAGGAGCAAAATATGTTTAAAACCATAAACTCTGTTTGCCCTAAAGATTGTTTTGGTTCCTGTTCGTTAGAAGTTGATGTAGAAAAAGGGAAGATAATAAAAGTTAGAGGAAATCGAAATAGTCCGGTAAATCAGGGCAGGATATGTACTAAAGGGATGCACTATCCAAATATGCTCTACAGCCCGGAAAGATTATTATATCCCTTGCAAAGAATTGGCAAGCGCGGCAAAGGTGAGTTTAAAAGAATTAGTTGGGAGCAGACTTTAGATAGCATTTATGAAAAACTTAAAAATTTAAAAGAACAATATGGACCGGAGTCGGTTTTATATTATAATAGATTCGCTAATTTGGGAGTGGTGAAAAATTGTGCTTATGGTTTCTGGTATCAATTTGGTGGTTTTACTTCCACTTACGGCGGACTGTGTGATTCTGCAGCCCAGGAAGCAATCACTTTAACTTATGGAGAAGTAAAACATAATGAGATTTCTGACCTGGAAAACTCAAAATTAATCATATTGTGGGGCTCAAATCCCGCCTATACTAATATTCATTTGATGCAACATGTAAATAAGGCAGTGGATAAGGGAGCAAAATTAATAACTATAGATATTAGAGAAAATGAGTCGGGGGCCAAAAGTCATTTATATTTGAATCCTCGACCGGGAACCGATGGTTGTCTTGCCCTGGGTATAGCCAGCCAGCTTATTAAAAATAATATAATTGATGGCAATTTTATTGACCAACATACTTTTGGCTTTGCTGAATTTAAGGAATTAGTAAAAAATTTTCCTTTAGAAAAAGTCTCGGCTATAACCGAAATTCCTACCGCTAAAATTAAAAGTTTAATAAACTATCTAAGAGAAAATCCCCGATATGCGCTTATCTGCGGGATGGGTGTTCAAAGATATACCAATGGCGGTCAAACTATAAGAGCTATATCTCTTTTGCCGGCATTAACCGGAAGTATCGGTAAAAAAGGTTGTGGTTTTTACTTTAGTGATAGGCAGGCGCCTGAACCAAATTGGCCTTTTTTTCCTCCTAAACCCAAGAGGATTCGTCATTCTATAGCGGTAGCAAAACTTGCCAGTGAATTGGATAAGCAAGCCGATCCCCCGGTGAAAGCTGTTTGGATTGAACAGGCCAATCCTATGACCAGCAACCCGAACACTAATCTCCTTGCCCGGTCGATGAATCAATTGGATTTTATTGTGGTTGCCGATCTTTTTTTAACCGATACCAGCAGAATGGCAGATATTATCTTGCCGGCAGCTTCGATATTTGAGTACTATGATCTAATCACCGGCTATGGTCATTCTTATATTCAGTTACAACAAAAAATAATTGAGCCACCAGGTGAATGTAAACACGAAAGTGAGATATACCGACTGTTAGCTAAAAAGTTTAATTTTAGTTTAGACTATTTGCCGGAAAATAATTTAAGTACTATAGAAAAAATAATTAACAGCTCTAATTTAAATACCGATGTCGATGAATTAAAGGGAAAGCCTTATCTTTATCCCAGTTATCAAGGGATATCTTTTGGTGATTTAAAATTTAACACTCCGACCCAAAAAGTAGAATTTTTCAGCCAGAGAATGAGAGATAGATGGGGAGAAGACCCCCTACCGGCATATAACGAACCGGTAGAAAATAGATATAGCTCTCCCAATATTTATAATAAATATCCTTTATCTTTGATAACCAGCCATGCACATAATAAAATGAATTCCCAATTTTCAAGTTTATCTATTTTTAAAGAAGAACCTTTTGTCTGGATTAATCCTGACGATGCCGCCAAAAGAGGAATTAACGGAAATGATAGAGTAAAAGTATATAATGAGAGAGGAAGTTTAATTTTAAAGGCCATCCTTACCAAAAAAGTACCCCCGGGGATTGTGCACACTTATTTTGGCTGGTGGGATGGAGCACACCACACCAGCCTCAATAAACTCACCGGAGAATATGTAAGTGATATAGGTTATGGAACCGCTTTCCACAATTGCTTAGTCGAAGTCCAAAAAGAAAAAAAAGAACAGAGGACATCCCCTGTTCCTGTAGAGGGAGGGATTTAGTGAAATTTTCAGATTTAGTAAAAAAAAGACAGAGCGTGAGAGAGTATTTGGATAAACCTGTTGAGCGGGAGAAGGTTGAGCACTGTCTGGAGGCGGCGCGGCTTGCTCCTTCAGCCAACAACTCTCAACCCTGGAGTTTTATTGTGATAGATGACCTAAAACTAAAAGAAGCGGTGGCAAGAAAAACTTTTGATAGAGTTATATCTTTCAATCGATTTTCCTTACAAGCACCCGTTTTAATTCTACTACTTTCAGAAAGACCAAGTTTTTTTAGTAGAATTGGCAGTGCAGTTAAGGATAAGCAATTTAATTTAATTGATATCGGAATTACTGCCGAGCACCTTTGTCTTCAGGCAGTAGAAGAAGGATTGGGTACCTGCATGCTGGGATGGTTTAATGAAAGGGGGGTAAAAAAGCTGCTTAATATTCCCTCACAAATAAGAGTTGAACTTATTATAACTATGGGCTATCCGGTATCCGACGAAATAGAACCCAAAGAACGAAAAGAAATAAATCAAATCAGAAGTTATAATAGTTATGAGTTACAGAAATGAAAAAGTCCAATGCTTCCAGAATTTTAGATAAATTAAAAATTCCCTATGAAATTTTAGAATACGAAGTGGACGAGACAGATCTTAGTGCAGAAAATGCCGCCCAGAAGATGGGACAGCCCTTAAAACAAGTATTTAAAACACTGGTAATTCGAGGAGATAAGACTGGAATATTAGCAGCTTGTATCCCCGGAGGGGCGGAACTTAACCTGAAGACCCTTGCTTCTATAAGTGGAAACAAAAAGGTAGAAATGATCCACCTAAAGGAGATAAAGTCATTAACTGGCTATATTCGAGGAGGCGTTTCGCCTTTAGCAATGAAAAAAAATTATCCCACTTATATTGATGAAAGTGCCTTCCAATTTCCTTATATTATATTCAGCGCGGGAGTTCGGGGTTTGCAATTAAAGGTTGATCCTGATGATTTATTAAAGGCAATGCAATTAATTTCTGGTAAATTAGCTGTAAAATAATTTTCATCTCTCCTGGCGATAATTTTTTGATTTCTATCGGGCTATGGAAGAGTTTTTAGGTGAACATCTTGTGGGAAGGATAGAATAATAAGCGACAAAGGACTATCCCCTGTTAGCAAAAGAGAGTAATATTTATGCATCCATTTTTAGCTCCCTTAAAGAGAATATGCCGGGAGAATTTAACCGGCAGTAAAAATTTAATTATGCCTTCTTATTTGGATGGCAATGCCCTTAAAAAAAGCTTATCCAGAGAGGGCTTTTTTGCGTTGAACCTGAATATCACTACACTTTTCGACCTGGCCAGGGATACCTGTGATGATTATATCTCTAAAAATAAATTAAAAATTTTAGATAATCCTTTAGGTCAAATATTCCTGCTTCAAATATTAAAGAAATTATCCCGGAAAAAATTGCTGGATTATTTTCAGACCTCTCTATTTTCTCCCGGAATCAGCCGTTCTATTTATCTGGCCATAAAAGAACTGAGGATAGCAGGATTCTCTTCCCGAAATTTTCCGCTCCCTGCAATAGTTAACCTCCAAAAGAGCGAAGATCTGCTTAAGATAATGCAGGAGTATGAGAAAATATTAAAAGAACAAAATTATGTTGATGAGGCGGATATCTATCTTCAGGCGATTAAATATAAGAAAAAGAATCAGCAGAAAAAAGAGACATTCAT
>JADBKX010000147.1:4692-8963 GCA_014894735.1 Candidatus Sediminicultor sextus
CAGTCTCAGGGAGAATTTAATGAAGTAAAAACGATTATCCGAAAGATAAAATCCCAAAATATTCCTTTGGATGAAGTGAGTATTTTTTATACTGTGCAGGAACCCTATTCTCAATATCTTTATCAGCTGTCCAGACAATATTCCCTTAATATTACTTTTGGCAGCGGGATAAGCATTAAAAATACTTCTCCGGCGAAGCTGTTTTTTGACCTGATTGATTGGATACGAGATAATTACAGTATAGCAAAATTATATTTTTTGCTCACCGGGGGTAATTTTGAGTTTAAAAACCAGCAGTTAAATCCGGATATACCCACCCCCCAACGCGTGGCTTCTTTACTGAGAAATTCTCCGATTGGGCATAAAAGAAATCGATATATCAAGGAATTGGATTTAAGTATAAAACAGTTACAAGGTGAGATTGAGCAAGTTTCCGAAGACAGGCAAGAGGGGTATCGCAAAAAGATAAAAGACCTTTCCTGGATCAGGGAATTTATAACCCAAGTTTTTCATGAACTACCCCAAGAGAATTTTGATTATACTATCTCACCAAAGCAGGTTGCCCGGGGGCTTATAAATATTGTTACCGATTACAGTAAAATAGATGAAGAAAATAATTTAGATCAAGAAGCGCTAAAGGAGATTAAAGAGAGGTTAACTGTTTTTATAGAAAATGACTATCCCCTTCCTGATATGCCCCTAAATGAAGTTCTCACTCTGATAGCTGATTTAATCAAAAACGAAAGGGTTAATTGTTCGGAACCGAGAGGAGGATTTCTACATACGGCCAGCTACAAAAAAGGAATTTGGCTTAATCGCCCTTATAATTTTATTGTAGGAATGGATTCTGCCAAATTTCCTGATTCAGCGCACGACGGATCTATTTTACTGGATATCGAGAAAAAAAATACTGGCCGCATGAATCAGACCAAAGGAAAAGATAAAGAAAGTCGATATAAGATGCTCCAATTACTTGCTTCTCTTAAAGGCAAGATTATCCTTTCCTATTCCCGTTTTGAAACTCAAGGCAACCGGGAATTAGCCCCATCGAGTTTAATGCTGCAGCTATACCGTTTAAAAACCGGGGAGGAGCAGAAAGATTATTCTGATTTTTACAGCAGTTTTCAAGATACTTCCGGGTTCATTCCGGGCAAGCCCCAGGAAATTCTTGATTCCGCAGATTGGTTCTTATATTCCACAAGACATAACCTTTTAGATATTGCTCCCCTTTTTGAGCACCTTTACCCTGCCTTATCCGAAGGTTTTTATGCCGCCCGACAGAGAGAAAAAGAAGAACTTAACCGGTTTAACGGGAAAGTAAGAGTAGACCCTGAATGGGTAGATCCCCGTCTTAATCGTGGGTTGATGGTATCAAGTTCCAGATTGGAATTGATTGCTTTTTGCCCCTATCTATACTTTTTAAAATATATCCTAAAAATACAACCACCTCAAGAACTAATTGAAGACCCGGGTGCATGGCTGGACCCTTCGGAAAAAGGTATTTTATTTCATCAAATTTTTGAGAAATTTTATAAAAAGTTAAAAGAAATATCACCACCCGGAATTTTTACATCACCTTCTTATGCCAACCATTGGCCTATTTTAGAAGCCCTTGTGCTTTCCCAACTGAAACAAAAAAGAAAGAGATTAGCCCCGCCCAATAATCTGGTTTACCAGCATGAAAGCAAAGAAATATTGGATTCCTGCCGGTTCTTTCTACATTGCGAAGAAGAAAAATACAAAGGAGAAATACCAGCTTACCTGGAACTTGCTTTTGGCACCCGGGATAGTCAGAACGAGGAATTAGGCAGGATAAAAGCAATAGAGCTATCTCTGCCCGGCGGCAAGTCGATCAGTTTTCAGGGGAAGATTGACCGGATAGATAAATTAGATGAGGATACTTATCGTATTATTGATTACAAAACCGGGACCCCGTATGAATTTAGTCGAAGCAAATATTTTCAAAATGGAAAACAGATTCAGCACGCCCTTTATGCCTTATCCCTTAAAAAAATATTAGCGAAAGCCGGGATATCTGCCTTCCCTAAAATTCAAAAAGCGGGCTATTATTTCCCCACATTACCAGGTCAAGGTAGGCAATACTTCTATGGGGAGGAAAAAAGAGAACAGGTACTGGAAATAATTGATCTATTGCTGGATATTGTTGCTCAAGGAAATTTTGCTATGATTCAAAAAGCGGATGCTTTTAGGTGCGCCGATTACCAGGATATCCTGGAACAAAATCAAGTGATGGAAGTAAGCGGAAAAAATGCAAAAAAATATGACCAAGAACCCGCCCTGGATAATCTGAGGAGGCTGCAAGAAAGATATGAGTAATCATCCCCCCAAAGAATTAATTGATCAGAAAGCTCGGGATAAAATTATTAAAGAAATAAACCGTAATATTTTAGTCGAAGCAAGCGCCGGGTCGGGGAAGACTTCCAGCCTGATTCACCGCATGGCTGCTCTGCTTAAATCGGGAAAATTCAAGGTGGATGAAATGACCGCCATTACCTTTACCAGAAAAGCGGCTATTGAGTTAAAAGAAAGATTCCAACAAAAAATTGAAGACAGCTTTCGGGAAACAGAAGACGAAAAAGAAAAAGCTTATTTAAGGAAAGCTCTTTATAATCTGGAACAGTGCTATCTGGGGACTATTCATTCTTTTTGCGTCCGTCTGTTAAGGGAAAGGCCGATCGAAGCCGGACTTGATCCGGAATTTACCGAACTTGATGACCTTGATGATACTTTGTTGAAAGAAGAAGCCTGGGAAAGATATCTGCTTAATCTTAAAATAGATGAATCTCCTTCTCTGATACATCTGGAAGAATTGGGCATAAAACCCTCCGAACTTGCGGATTGTTACAAAACGGTATGCACTTATCCGGAGGTTAAGCCCTCTTTTCCGGTATTACCAAAACCGAATATAAAAGAAGCTCTCAAAGAGATTATTTCTTTTAGTGATGAAGCCAGCCAATATATTCCGGATGAAGAACCGAAAATGGGTTATGACAAATTACAGGAAGCAGTCTTAAGCGTAAAAAGGATGAAGGGTTTTTATGATTACATTAAAGAAGATTATAATAAGATAAAATTGTTGGAAAATTTTTCCAACTCAGAAAAAGTTACTCTAAACCGATGGACTTCCCAGGAAAAGGCAAAAGAGTACAGAGATTCCATTGTTTTAAAACTTCAGGAAAAAGTTATTACTCCGATCCTGCAGCAATGGCGGGAATACTGTTATGCCGATACCATTAGATTCGTTTTGCCGGCGGTAGAATATTATCACGAATTGCGCCAGAAGGTTTCGATGCTTAATTTTCAGGATTTACTCTTAAAGACCTCTCGCCTATTAAGGGATTACCCCGAGGTACGCCAATATTTTCAGCAAAAATATAAATGCCTGCTGGTAGATGAATTTCAGGATACCGACCCAATTCAGGCCGAGATAATCTTTTATCTTACCGGCCTGGATGTTTACGAAAAGAACTGGCAGAAATTGATACCGCGCCCGGGTTCCTTATTTGTGGTAGGAGACCCGCAGCAGTCCATTTACCGATTTCGCCGGGCTGATATCGCCATCTATAATCTGGTAAAGGGGCTGATCGAAAAAAGCGGAGGGGAGGTTTTAACCTTACAAGCTAATTTCCGCTCACTACATTCTATCGGTTCTTACCTCAATCCCATATTTGAAGAGCTATTTTCCAGCAGTCAGGGAAAATTCCAGGCTGTATATTCACCGATGCAGACCGTTTGGCAAGATAATCCGCAATATCTTTCCGGAGTAAGGCAGATGACTATTTCTAAAGGAAGCAATAAAAGTGATACTATCCGGCAGGATGCCCAATCCATCGCCCGAGTTATTCGCGATATGGTTGATAAGGGATTTAAATTAGTGCGGACAGAAGAAGAGGTAAAGGCGGGAATTTCTGCTTCAGCTACCTACAAGGATTTTATGATTCTTCTGCGATATAAGGGCAGGATGGATATCTATGCCTGCACGCTGGCAGAATATGGAATACCCTTTACGGTTTCGGGAGGCGCCTCTTTAAATGAATCCCGCCAGATAAAAGAAATGTTAAAACTATTTCGCTTAATGAGAGATATAGAAAATCAGGTACTCATTATCGCTGTCCTGCGGGGGATATTCTTTGGATTTTCTGATGATGATTTATATCAATTTAAAGAAGCAGGCGGTGAATTTGATTTTTATGAAAAGATACCGGAAAAATTGAACCTTAAATTAAAGGAGAATTTTGACAGAGCTTTTT
>JADBKX010000147.1:9063-16885 GCA_014894735.1 Candidatus Sediminicultor sextus
ACCGAAGAAAATACTGTCCGGATTATGAATTTACATAAAGCTAAAGGTCTGGAATCTCCGGTGGTATTTTTAGCTATCCCTTATAATACCGCTACCCATGAACCAACTTATTATATTGAAAGGACAGGGCAGGAACCGTTTGGTCATTTTTTAGTGTGTCGCTCTAGTGTTTACCATAAAGGGAAAAGATTAGCTCAACCCAAAAATTGGGAGAATTATTGTCAGCTTGAGGCATCTTACAATGAAGCAGAAGAACTCCGCCTGCTCTATGTAGCAGCCACCCGGACTAAAAATCTCCTGGTTATCAGCAGTTTAAACCATCAGAGTAACAAGAGTAATCCCTGGCTGCCTTTATTGATAAATATTAAGGAAGAGACGAAGATTACTGTTCCGGAAGCAGGATTGCCCAAGGCGGAAGTAAAAGGAAAAGAATCTTTGCTTGATGGTTATCAGAAGATTCAAAAAGAATGCGGGCAATGGATGAAATATTTATCAAAAAGCAGTTATGATGAAAAAACACCGACCGATTTTAAAGATGAAGAGAAACACCGAAAGATTGCCACGGTTGACATCGGTGGGACTGCCTGGGGAAGTGCCGTTCATAGAATCTTTGATTATTTAATTAAAGAAGATCCTGATGAGCAGTTATTGTCTTTACATGCGGAAGAGGCCCTGGAAAAACAGGGGATATCTCCAACGAGAAAAGTAGAATTAGAGGAGCTGATCCAAAAGTTTAAAAAGAGTGATTTATATCAACACCTGAAAAAAGCAGAACTTAAGTATAGCGAAGTTCCCTTTACTATAAATATTGCGCCCGATCACCCTCTTTATGCTGAATTAGACAGTCATGATTCCCGCCCGGTGATTCTGTCCGGAACTATTGACTTGGTCTTTAAGGAAGCCGATGGCTGGGTAGTGATAGATTATAAGACTGACCGGCCAAAAAATGAGAAGGATTACCCTAAATTAGCAGAGGTCTATCAAAAGCAAATTACTATTTACAGCCAGGTGTGGCAGGAAATCTCCGGAGAACAAGTGAAACAAAGCAGTCTATATTTTGTTTAAAAAAAAGAAGGATTTTTTCATAAAAGCATAGTATATTATAAATAGCAGTAATTATTTTTTCAATATTCGAGAGCTCTTCATAAATGGGCAGGGTGAATATATATTATAGTACAGAGAACCGTTCTCTGTACCATTGCAGAGATGGGGTGAGAATACTTTAAAATGAAAATTCAAATAAAATATTTAAATGGTACTCGATTTAAACGTTTTATTTTAAATTCTGCTCAACGAATAAATCAGATGGAGCAGTATCTGAATGATATTAATGTTTTTCCGGTAGCCGATGGGGACACAGGTACTAATATGGCAGCAACTATGAGTAGTGTTGTAAAAGGGATAAAAGAATGTAAAGAATCTTCTTTTACCAGGATTAGTAGTGTTATTGCCGATTCAGCTTTGATTGGAGCACGGGGTAACTCCGGAGCAATTTTAGCTCAATTTTTTCAAGGTCTGGCAGAAGCAACAAAGGGTAAAATACGTCTTTCCACAGAAGCTTTTGCCCAAGCTGCCACTAAGGCAGCAGAACAAGCCCGGAAAGCTATTTCTCATCCTCAAGAAGGTACGATTATTACAGTAATGAAGGATTGGGCAAACCATCTTGCGGAACACGCTCACCACACTCCTGATTTTGTCGAACTTTTTAAAAAATCATTATCTAAGGCAAAGGATTCTTTAGCCCAAACACCCGATAAACTACTGATATTAAAAGAGGCAGGCGTAGTCGATGCAGGGGCTTTGGGTTTTGTCAACATATTAGAAGGGATAGTTAATTTTATTGAATATGGTAAAATTAAATCATTAATAGCAATTGCTTCTACTGCCGATAAAATGGGGAGTTTTAATTTAGATAAAGTTGATTCCGGAATTAATTTTCAGTTCTGCGCTGAATGCTTACTAGAAGGTAATGACTTAGATTTGGAAACCATTAAACAAAAAGTTAATTTTTTAGGAGACTCACTGATCGTTGCCGGTTCTATAAATAGAGCTCATATCCATATTCACACTGATAAACCAGAAGATGTTTTTACTGAATTATCTGAATTCGGAACCATAGTGAAAACCAAAGTTGATGATATGTACAAACAGCATACCAAGATTAAACTAGATACTCATAAAAAAAGTGTCGGGTTGGTTACTGATTCAACCTGTGATTTACCGCCAGAGATAATTAAAAAGTATAATATTCAAGTTGTGCCTATAGTGATTCAAGTTGGGGAAAAGAGTTATTTAGATCAAGTCGAAATGAAGCCTGAAGATTTTATTCGTATTCTAGAGACCTCCAACGAAAAGCTATCCACTTCTCAACCTCCTCCAGCTTTTTTTACAGAAGCTTATAATAAAATTGCACTAAAATACGAATCGATAATCTCTTTACATATCGCTGAAAAATTAAGCGGAACGATTCAGGGTGCACGTATAGGTTGCAAGGATATGAAGTCCAGTAATGAAATTCACATTATCGATAGTAAAACAGCTTCAGTTGCTTTAGGATTGTTAGTTGCTGAAGCAGCTCAATTAATTCAAGAAAGGTTTAGCCTTGAAGAAATCATTAATCGAATAAAAATTGCTGCTGACAATGTTAAAATCTTTATCAGCATACCTACCTTAAAATATCTAATGCGTAGTGGGCGTTTGAATAAAACTAAAGGACTTTTAGGTACACTTTTTAACTTGAAACCTATTTTGACTATAAATTCTGATGGCAATATTGTCGAAGCAGCTAAAGTGGTTGGGCAAAAAAGAGTTATTCATAAGACGGTAGATTTGGCGATTCAATTTGCTAAAAAGGTTAAAAATCCCCGTTTTGCAATTACTCATGTAGCAGCTCCTGAACTGGCTCAATGGTATAGTGATAAAATTCGAACCATCTTTAATTCTTCAAAAGTAATGATTGCCGAAGCATCCCCCGCCTTAAGTGTACACATTGGGGTTGGTGGAGCTGCTATCGCAGTCCTGGGCGATTCTTAAAAAATGGCAAAGGACCGTTGTCCCCTGTCGTTTATTACAAGACAAAAAATATTTTTAAAAAAAGAAAGGTTTTTAATATAAAAGTAAGTAATATTTATATTATATGTAATAAAGGACGGTGATAAGCAGGATATGAAAAAAATATTAAAAAACATTTTAGATTGGTTGGAACTAAAAGTAAGTTATGCTGATTTAAGATTTGTTCAAACTGAAAAGGAGAATATCGAAGTAGAAAATGGCATTTTATCTTCCTACAATGTTTCAACTAATCGAGGAGTAGGGATACGAGTGTTGGCAGACGGTGCCTGGGGGTTTGCTGCCTCTAATAATTTAGACGAAGCATCTTTGCAGGAAACAGCTGCTAAGGCTTTGGATATTGCCCGAGCCTCTGCCCTTACCAAAAAAGAAGATATTAGACTTGCTCACGAAGATAAACATATCGACACTTATATTACTCCAATAGCTAAAAATCCTTTCCAGATAAATCCTGCAGAAAAGATAGACCTTTTGGTAAAAGCTACCAAGATGATGCTAAAAGATAGAGTAAAGAAAAGCGAGGGTTCATTTAGTTTTTATAAGACTCATAAAATATTTATATCTACCGAAGGTTCTGCACTCGAACAGACTATATTTGAATCAGGTGGTGGAATGGCTGCTTATGCTATCGGTGAAGGAGATTTCCAAAAACGGTCCTATCCTTCCAGTTTTGGAGGAGATTACGCAACGCGAGGATATGAATTTATCGAAGAGATGAATTTATTAGAAAATGCCGAAAGAACGGCGGAAGAAGCTAATCAGTTATTAGCTGCCCCTCCTGCTCCGGAAGGGATAACGGATATTGTATTGGGAGGGTCTCAACTTGCGCTTCAGGTCCATGAATCCTGCGGACATCCCGCAGAATTAGACAGGGCATTGGGAAAAGAAATTAGCTATGGCGGAGGAAGTTTTTTAACTCTGGACAAATTAAATAATTTTACCTATGGAAGCCCGGAGGTGACCATAGTGGCTGATGCAACTGTTCCGGGGGGGTTAGGAACTTTCGGTTATGATGATGAAGGCGTCCCTGCCTCCAAGAGCTATCTGGTAAATAAAGGAAAATTTGTGGGGTATTTAATGTCCAGGGAAGATGCCTTTAAATTAGGATTGAAAAGTAATGGTGCTGCCCGGGCAGAAAATTGGAATAGAATCCCCCTGGTTAGGATGACTAATATCAACTTATTACCGGGAAATTTAGAGCTGAATAAGCTTATAGGAGAAATAAAGAAAGGTTTATATTTAGATTATAATAAGAGCTGGAGTATCGATGATAGAAGGATAAACTTCCAATTTGGTACAGAGATTGCCCGGGAAATAAAAAATGGAAAATTAGGAAAAATTTATAAAAACGCAGTCTACCAAGGAATAACGCCGGAGTTTTGGAAATCTTGTGATGGAATAAGCTCTGAAAAATATTGGCATGTCTGGGGAGTACCAAATTGTGGCAAAGGGCAGCCGGATCAAGGGATGCATGTAGCACATGGCACATCCCCTGCGAGATTTAGAAAGGTAAAGGTAGGTGCTTCCAAATGAAAGATATAAGTTCGGGGAAAGAACTGGTTAATAAGATAAAAAGTTTTATTAAAAATTACGACTTTGAAATAATTGCCTCAGAGGGAAAAAGTGAACTTACCAGATTTGCAGAATCTTACATCCATCAAAATGTAGCAGAAACCAATCTAAACTTAATTGTAAAGGTAATAAATGAAGATAGAATTGGTGCAGTAGAAATGAACAGCATTGATGACCACACTATAGCAAAAAATATAGAAAAGGCAATTGAAGTAACTAAAATTGCCCCTAAATTGGATTATCATTATCAATTATTAAAGCCCCAATCATACAAAATAAAAAGCAAATATTCTAAAGATACGGCCAATTTTAACCCTTTAAATCGAGCCCAATTGGTAAGTCAACTGATAAAAGAAGTAAATAAAAGAGGGTATGAGGCGGCGGGAGCTTTTAAAACAGAAGAGTCTACTCTACTGGTAGCCAATTCAGAAGGAGTTTTTGCTTTTGACCGGGGGACGAAGGTAGATTTCAATTGTGTTATCACTCGAGATAATTCTACTGCCCATACCTCATTTATAGACAGCGATATTAATAATTTTAATATAGATAAAATAACCGATGAATTATTATTGACTGCTTTAAAAAATGTAGAACAGATAGAGATTGACCCGGGGATCTATACGGTGATCCTATCTCCGGAAGCAGTTTCAGAAATCTTAAATTATACCGGCTATACTGCTTTTAATGGCAAAACAATTATGGAGGGCAAGAGTTTCGTTTGTCATAATCAAGGCAAGAAGATTTTCCCTGAGACTATAACTTTGTCTGACGATCCTTTTAATGAACTTACTATGCCCATTCCTTTTGATATGGTGGGATATCCTCGGGAAAAGACAGACCTCATTAAAAACGGAGTAATAAAAGATGGAGTTTATGACCATCTTACCGCCTTAAAATATAATAAAAAATGTACCGGAAATACTTTACCGCCAGAACATACTTCTTTCGGAGCCATCCCTTTTAACCTGGTGATGAAAGAGGGGAGTAATTCTGTTGAGGAGATGATATCCTCTACTAAAAAAGGAATTTATATTTCCCGTTTTCACTATGTCAATATACTCAATCCCATGAGCGTTCAGTTGACCGGGATGACCAGAGACGGGACTTTCTTAATAGAAAACGGAAAGATAGTAAGGGCAATTAAAAATATGAGGTTTAATGCCAGTGTAATAGATATGTTAAAGGCAGTTGATATGATCTCCAAAGAAAGACAGACAAAACCAGGAAGTATCGGCCCGGCTGTGACCCCCTATCTTCGCACCAATAACTTTACCTTTTCCAGTAAAACAAGCTTTTAACAGGAGCAGGGGACGGTTATCTAACAGGAACAGAGAACCGTTGTCCTTCTGTTCCTGTTTATTTCACTGAGGCGATAAAAATATCACCAATAGCCAGGAGATCCTCTTTTTTTGGTTTTCTTCCCTGGGATACATTTTCAAAAATAGCTCTCCCCAGGGCAGCAACCAAGGAATATAAAAATAGATCTCCGCTTATTCTTTTACCTGAAGATAAAGTGACTTCCCCGAACAGGTCGCCTGCTTTCTTCTGATTTTTTCTTAATTTTTCGAAGAACTCATTGATCTTCTTCTTGCTGTCTTCCTTTTGCATAAAATCATAGCCAATTCTTTGCATAATAATAAAAATCTTAGAATTTTTTTCCAAAAGATTTATATAAAAATCTACTATCAGCTCAATCCGTTGTTTAATATTATTTGTAATAGAAATTATTTCACTGGTCTTTTCAAAAATCTTTTTTACATTTGCTTCCAGAAGTTCTGAAGCTAAATCTATTTTAGAAGGGAAATAATAATAAATAGTAGATTTTTTTACCCCGGAAAGCAAGGCAATATCGTCCATAGTAGCCTCATAAAAACTCTTTTTAAAAAAGATATCCCGGGCAGCTTCTAAAATTTGTTCTTTTTTATTCATGCTTTCTATTTCCATTAAAAAGACCACTCTCCTAAAATATATAGTCCCTCCGCGCTTCCCATCTGTCCCAGCTTTGAATCTGGGTTACCGAAAACAGAAACGTAAGAAAGGGTAACTGAAAAATCATCAGTGAAATCATAACTAGCACCAATAGAATTTATCATACTTCCATCTTGAAGGCTGATTATGCCTAAATAGTTAGGAGTAAGTTTGCTGTCTTCTAATTCCTTTTTGGCATTTAAATAGATATAAGGGGAACATTGGTCTCCTTCTTCAGAAACAAATCCCCAGATGAAGCCTACATTTAAATAGAGGTCAAAGGAAGTAGTGTAGTCTGCACCGATTACTGCTTTTATGTAAGGGTCTTTTAATATATCTTCACCTTGAACCTGCCAGGGTTGGGGGGTTATGTAAGCCAAATCACCTCTTAAAGTAGCACCTTCAATGCCGGGAAAATCTCCCTGAAATTCAAAGCCGAAAACACTTTTTTTGGGATACCCCAATCCCAAATTTAAAGCCATTCCAGAAGGTCCGGGAATGGGTTCCACAGTTTCAGGGTAAGCGCTTAAGTAATAACCACTATAATAACTTATTGCGGCATCAAAAGAGGCAAAACTTCTCCCTAGTTTTATTCCCCAAACCGGATTTTCCGGAAAGGTATGGGTTAGATTAACAGAATTTATTTCTATTCCTTGCGACTGAAACTCTGAAGAAAACATCAAAAGATATAATTGTTCTTCATACTCCTCAGGCATAAATGAGGGGGTAAAATTAGGAAGATATAGGGCCTGCAGATAGGTGATATCATTAAGATAGTAAGTGGCATCAACCGCCAAAACTCCGATCTTTCTGGACATATTTGTAAAAGATATCCCGAGTGGCGAGGGATTAAAATTATCTAAGGGACTGAACATATCCGATGAACCCCAACTTATGATTAACATTCCTGCCCTTATATCAACCTGGGGAATAAGATCATAAGTATCTATATAAATCTCTTTAGGTATTATCATTAAAGGGTTGGCAGATGATTTATCAGAATATCTAATGACTAAATCTCCTTCTATAGAAACTTTATCAGTAAAACTATGAATATAGTTAAGGTCTAAATTTAGAGTATTACTTAGATTTTGTTCAGTAAAATTATATTGTCCGGAATAAGTTAAATTTCCTGAAAAATCTCCGGCATAAACAGAAGCTGAAAATAACAAAATGATAAATGCCACTAAAAAAATATTTCTTTTCATAATTA
>JADBKX010000107.1 GCA_014894735.1 Candidatus Sediminicultor sextus
TAAAGAACTTATGGAAGAAAATAAAATCCGAAAAGAAGAGAATTTATATTACCCTATGATATAGGAAAAACTGGATAAGTAAAAAGAATATAGGAGGTGTATATGAAGCACGAAAGTATAGTTACACTAAAAACATTTCGAGATTTTAAGACCGGTTTAGAAAATAGAAGTGAACGAAAGATTAAAACGACTAATTCCTTATGCCGAACTAAAAATGAGCAAATGATTCTTGAATCACTCATCGATGATCAGGAATTAAGTCAGGTAATTCAAAAAGATATACAAAGATTTGCTCAGCAAGATTTAGCGATAAAAAAATCTCAAGATAAAATGCTAAAAATAAGGGATAAATTAGCTAAGACCGTAAATAAAAATAAACAGGTTTTAGAATTAAGACAAAAATTACAAAAGGGGAGTTGGGGAAAAGATCATTCTTCCCCTCAAAAGATTAAGTGGAATTTTAAACCTTCGAATTTTAAAGAATTAAAGATTGATTTTTAACCAGTGAGGTGATTAATGATTATGGTAACCAAAGGCACAACTGTTTTGAAAGCTCGTGCACTGCCAAATTTTGTGGAAACCAAGTTTGTAAAGGAAATAACGGTACGAGCTTTAGGGTATATTAAGGCAGGCTTTCCCCTTCATTTTCGGGGACCTTCGGGAACCGGGAAAACTACTCTTGCCCTGCATTTAGCCAGTATAATTGACCGACCGGTGGTGATGATTCATGGAGATGAAGAATTTACTACCTCCGATTTAGTGGGGGGAGAGCAGGGTTATCGCACCAGGAGAGTGGTGGACAATTTTATTCATTCGGTGATGAAAGCTGAGGAAGATGTTCAGAAAAGCTGGGTAGACAATCGCTTGACCGTGGCAGTTGAGCATGGACTCATCCTTATCTATGATGAATTCACTCGTTCTCGTCCGGAAGCCAATAATGTCCTGCTTTCCATTTTACAAGAAAAAATGATGGGTTTGCCTTCCGCTCGGGGAAGTGGTGATTATTTAAAGGTTCACCCTGATTTTATAGCCATCTTTACCAGTAATCCCGAAGAATATGCTGGTGTTCACCGCAGTCAAGATGCCCTGAGGGATAGAATGATTACTATGGATTTAGATTTTTTCGATAGGGAGACGGAGATTGCTATCGCCAAAGCTAAGTCTGATCTATCTTACCAAGATGCAGCTAAAATTGTAGATATTGTAAGAGATCTTCGGGTTTCCGAAGAATGTGAATTTAGACCTACTATCCGGGGTTGTATTATGATTGCTAAAAGCTTAAGCACTTTAGGTGGTTTGGTAAGTGCTAAGAATAAGATTTTTAGAGAAATTTGTCAGGATATTTTATCCTCGGAGACCAGTCGTATCGGGAGCAGTATTAACCAGGTAAAAGTGAAAAATTTAGTAAAGGTTCTGATCGATAAACACTGCTGATCAAGTAATACTTTAATACAATTTTAGGCTCTGCCGATTCTTGAAGAAATAGGGGGAAAGCCAGCTGGCTAATTATGAAAAGAGAAGATTCATTTTTTGAGATAGTAAATATAAACTTAAAAGAATATGAGGAAAAAAAATCAAGAGATAGGGGAATAGTAAATTGGTTAGAGCAGGGAATAACCGAATTTCATAAAAAAGAAGAGGAGGGAAAATCAAAAAGTTTGAATGGGGCTTCCCTGGGAGTTCTTGCTCGGAGAATAATGGCCCAAGAGTGGGCTAAAATAAGGAGAAGAAGGTCATCTTATAGTTATATTTCCTCTTTAGAACAAGAAATAATGCACCGGAAGGAGAAAATATATCGGAAGGAGAAAATATAATGACAGAAGAAGGTAAATATATTTATTGTATCATCGGCACTAATGAGGGAAGAAACTTTGGCCCGATAGGAATTGGTGGAAGAGGAGACATAGTATCTACCATTGGCTATGAGGATCTCAGTGCAGTGATCAGCAACTCCCCCCTGGATAAATATGTAGTAAACAAAGAAAATTTAATTGCCCATGAAAAAGTTGTGGAAGAGGTGATGAAGAATTATACCGTTCTTCCAATGAGGTTTTGCACCGTGGCGAGTAGTGCTGAAGAAGTTCGAAATCTTTTAAGAAAAAGATATTTGGAACTCAAAAACTTATTAAAGGATATGGATAATAAGATAGAGTTAGGAGTAAAGGCTTTCTGGAAAGAGATGAAAGTTATTTTCCAGGAGATAGTAGATGAAGACAAAAAAATTAAGTCTCTCAAGGAAAAAATAGCTAAAAAATCTCTTCAAGAAAGTTATGCCGAGGGGATAAACTTAGGAAAAATAGTAAAGACCGCTTTAGAGCTGAAAAGAGAAAAGGAAGGCCAGGGGATATTAAATGTTTTAAAAAGAATCTCTCATCATTTTCACCTCCATGAAATTCAAGGTGATGAGATGTTAATAAATGCTGTTTTTTTAGTGGATAGAGCCCGGGAAAGAGAATTTGATAATCAGGTTCAGGAATTAGCATCCAAGTATTCCCCAAGAGTGATATTTAAATATATTGGGCCAACTCCACCCTATAATTTTATAAATTTAAATCTAAAATAAAGCGAAAAGGAGTGAAAAAAATGGCCGAAAAAGAAAAAAAGGACGAAAAAGAAGGTCAAGAATTTGACTTTGATCTGGGAAAAGTGAAATTCGGAGGAATATTTAAAGGGATTAGTGACTTGATTAACTTGGCAGACAAGGTAACTAAAGAAGCCGGAGAAATTAAAAAATTTGGTGAAATTAAAGGGTTACCTAAAGAGGCAAAAGGTATTTATGGTTTTAGCATAAGAACTTTAGCAGGAGGAAAACCCCTGGTAGAGACCTTTGGCAATATTAAGAAAACAGCAAAAGGTCCGGTGGTAGAAGAGATCAGAGAACCAATAGTCGATGTATTTAACGAAAAGGATCATATTTTAGTCATTGTGGAGTTGCCTGGAGTTTCTGAGGAGAATATTAAGATCAACCTGGAAGGAGATATTCTTAAGCTATCTGCCGAAAATAAAGAAAGAAAATATGCCAAGGAGGTTTTACTTCCTGCCCAGGTGAAGAAAGAAAGTATAAAATCTTCTTATAAAAATGGAATGTTAGAGCTAAAATTGGAGAAAATTTAAGACCGGAGGAAAAGTGTGTGGTAAAGAGTTAGATCTAGTCCAAAAAAATAATCGAAAAAGGTAATATAAACTATGGCTAAAAATATAAAATTAACCCTAAAGGTTTCAGAAGCAAAAGCCAGAGATGTAGGAAGGGCAATCGTTAGAATTGACCCTGCAGATTTTAAAAAAATGGGTATAGAAGTAGGGGAAATAATAGAAGTATTCGGTAAAAGAAAATCAGTCGCTAAAATTATGCCTGCCTATCCGGAGGATAGAGGAAAAGCGATTATTCAAATGGATGGTTTATTAAGAGAGAATACCCAGGCAGGATTAGATGAAAAAGTAAGTATTCAAAAATGTGAATGTAAATTAGCCGATAAAATAGTCCTCTCTCCCTTAACTCTAATAAAGTCTATGCGGGGGGCTGAGGATACTAAATATATAGGTAGTCTGTTAGAAGGTCTACCT
>JADBKX010000006.1:0-1274 GCA_014894735.1 Candidatus Sediminicultor sextus
AGGAGCTTTTTTAATATTTTATAATATTCAAAACAAGTCTTCCCAGCCGCCTACTATTTCTTTATCAGAAGAAGAATGGGATTTTGGAAAGATAAAAGAAGACGAAAGGCCCATTCATATCTTTACCATAAAAAATATCGGGAGAGAAGAATTGATTATCAGCCGGGTACGGGCCTCCTGCGGTTGTACCGCCACCATGCTTTCTTCTGATCATATACAACCCGGACAGAAAGCCGAACTACAGGTCACTTTTAATCCTACCGGCTATAATGGCCTAGTCAAAAAAGATATCACTATCGAATCTAACGACCCTAAGCTCTCCACGACCAAAGTGACTATAATTGCCGAAGTAGAACCTATCCCCTCTCCCCAAGCTTTCTTTTCTGATTCTCAATGGGATTTAGGGTTGATCTCCCAGGGGGATTTTCCCACCTTTACTTTTACTATTGAAAATAAGGGAGAACGGGATCTGATCATCAATAAGGTAGATGCCTCTGAATATATTCAATACGATACAGGAATACCCTTAACCATTCTTCCGGGTAAAAAACAGGAGGTAACTTTTACCTATAATTCCAGCCAGCATGAGTTAGGTGAAGCAAGAGAGAGTGTGCGTATATACTGTAATGACCCCAGGAGAGAAGCCCTTTCCTTGCGTATTGATGGTTATGTAAAAGAGAAACCTGCTCCCACAGTAAGTATTTCTCCGGTAGGAGCCAGTTTTAATTTAACCACTAATACCGAAGGCCAAACCATAGGAAGTTTCATTCTGGCAAATTTGGCTGAAGACGGGATAAAAATTACTTCCATAAAAACCTCAGTAGATTACCTCATCCCCTTAGTATCTGAAATTGAGTTAAACTCAGGAGAAAAAGAAAATCTACAGGTGATATTATTAAAGGATAAAATCCCGGATAAAATACAGGAAGGGGAAATAAAGGAATATCTTTATTTAACTATTGCCATCCCCATTGTCATTAAGAGATAGTAAATTGTTTCGCTAAGATGAATAAAAATTATAAATGGTAGAAAAAAATATGGCCTGCAGGATAAATATTTTTAGATCAATAACCTGAATATCATCATATATAAAGGAGAATACCACCATGGAAGCAACCATAAAGATATTTAAAGCCTTATCTGATGAAACTCGCCTGCGTATTTATCTTCTTTTGCTACAAAGTGAATTGTGTGTCTGTGAATTAGTAAATATATTAAATATGGAACAATCAAGAATTTCGCATAGTATTAGGATTTTAAAAGAAGCAGGTCTT
>JADBKX010000006.1:1374-3527 GCA_014894735.1 Candidatus Sediminicultor sextus
AATGAAGCAATATTTACCAGAGAAAAGCCGGATAAAATAGGTTTAACCGGTATGGATTTAGTTCGCTTAGCCCTCGAAAGAAGCCAAACTGCCAAACAAGCTTTAGAGGTTATAATTGCATTGTTGGAAAAGCATGGACAGGGAGGCAATTGTGGTTATCGATTTAAATTAAAGTATATGAACAGTTTTTTGATTGCTGACAAAAAAGAGGCCTATGTATTGGAGACAGTGAAAACCTGGTGGGCCTGGAAGAAAATTAAGGATGCCTGGAGCATATCTAATATAATATCTTTACAGAAGGATTACGATTCTTGCTCTGAAGGATTGATAGATAATGCAATTAAAAAAGGTTACTGTAAAAAAAGAGAAGATTTTAATTTTCGAAAATGTTATTCCGCTAAATTTATGACCTGGGCCGCTAAGGGTGCAGAACGGGAGAAGCGTACCCGAGCTTTGCTTTCACAGAGGAAGAAGAGGTTAGCTACCAGAGATTTTATTAATATTTTACGAGATCATGGGGAAAATTCCCAGTGGACTCCTAACCGGGGACCTGGTGCCACCGTGTGCCTGCACGCAGCAGACAAGTTATTTCGCCGAACCCAAACCGTCTGTTCTCTGATTGCAAAAACTGGTGAGGGCGGGCAATTCTTTTATGCCACCGGAGCTTCCAATCCCTGTATAAGTCCCTTTTTCCCCGTCTTTTCTCCTGATACCACTGTTCCTGATGAGTACAGCGAGGGAAGTGAAAATTATAATTCAAAATCTTATTGGTGGGAGAGTGAACGATTTCATCGAAAGGCTTTACTAAATTTTAATTCTGCGCAAGTTGAAATCCAGCCTTTAATCATTAATTATGAGGAAGAAATAATTTCTTCTATTGAAAACAGTTTAAGCACATTAAATCAAAAACAGATTAATGAATATTTTATCCGAGCCCGAGCCATAGTCAAAAATTGGGGTTCTAAATTAGATCACTTTCCTTCGGTAAATTTGGGTTGGGGCTTCAGTCATTATTGGCGGGGATATAATAAACGAAACGGAATTATTTAAGATAAATAAAAATTTTACACCGAAGGTTTTTTCAAGACAGAATAAAGAATTGAGGGTATTTAAGATGAAAATATTAGTAGCATTTTATTCCAGAAGCGGGAAGACTAAAAAAGCAGCCGAAGCTATTTCAGATATCTTAAAGGGCGATAAGGAAGAGATTTTTGATATTAAAAGCAGAGAGGGAGTTGTAGGATTCTTAAGTGCCGGGACTGATGCTAACTTGAGAAGATTAACCACAATTAAGGAGATAAAAAACAATCCCTCTTTATACGATCTGGTTATTATCGGAACCCCTATCTGGTCCTCCAATATTTCTACCCCTGTCAGAACCTATCTTTCTTTATTCAAAGAAGAATTTAAAAAAGTAGCTTTTTTCTGTACCCGGTTAGGTTCAGATACCGAGAAAGTATTTGCTGATATGAAAAACCTGAGTCAAAAGACCCCACTTGCTTTACTTGAGCTGACTTCACGAGAAGTGGTAAGGGATCAATATATGCAGAAAGTGAAAGAATTTATAAAAAATTTAAAAGAAGAGCTAAAAAAGTAAAATGAAAGTAACCGAAGAAGAATTTGAAGAATTAGTAACAGAGGCAATAAGCAGCCTTCCCGAAACATTTAGAGAAAAGATGGAAAATATTGCTATCGCAATTGAAGATTTGCCTTCCCAGGAACTTCTTAGGGAGATGAGGATTAAATCACCCTATGGCCTCTTGGGCCTTTATCGGGGAATCCCTTATACTAGAAGAGGTATCTGGTATAGGAACGTTATGCCTGATAAGATTATTATCTTTAAAAAGCCTATAGAAGTACAGTGTAGAAATAAAGACGAAATAAGAGAATCTGTTAGAAGAGTGGTTATTCATGAGATTGGACATTACTTTGGTTTAGGCGAAGCAGATTTGCGAAAGATTGAAAGGGAGAGGGATGGTGCCGAAGGGGGGATTTGAACCCCCATAGGCATACACCTACTACGCCCTGAACGTAGCGCGTCTACCAGTTCCGCCACTTCGGCATATTATTTTATTAAAAGAGAAGACCAGGATAAGTTATTTACTACTAAATAGCATAAAGAAAATAAGTAATATTGTCAAGTTTTGTAATGA
>JADBKX010000142.1:0-3453 GCA_014894735.1 Candidatus Sediminicultor sextus
TTTAAAACCATTTTCTTTTTACAAAGACAAATATACCTATGACTGATAGACCAAATGAAATGCCTATGGTGATAAGAAAGGCCTGCGGGGAATCTTGAAACGGTAACCGCACATTCATACCATAATAACTTGCTATTAATGTGGGAATCATCAAAATGATAGTAACTGCCGTTAGGAATTTCAATACCACATTTAAGTTATTGGAAATAACTGATGCAAATGCGTCCATCATTCCACTGAGGATATTACTATAAACATTAGACATTTCAATAGCCTGTTTATTTTCTATGAGCACATCCTCTAATAATTCTTTATCATCAGGATCCAGTTTAACTATTTCCGTTTTTTGTAGTCTTTCCATCATCAGTTCATTCGACTTCAAAGAAGTGGTAAAGAAAACCAAGCTTTTTTCAAGGTTCAACAATTTTATTAATTCCTCATTCTTCATCGCCTTCTCTAATTCATCCTCAATGGCATTGGTTTTCTTATTAATTTCTTTCAGATGCTTTAAATATAACAAAGCTGTTCTGAGGAATACCTGTAAAAGGAAACGGCTTCTGTTTTCAGTGGAAAAGTTCTTTGCTTTACCGTTAGCAAAATCAGAAATGACCTCAACATCTTTGGAACAGACTGTAATAACTAAGTCCTCGACAAATATTATACCGATGGGTAAAGTTATATAGGGAATGTCTATATTTTTCTCATCAAAGTGAGAAATTCTTAATATAATCAGAACACACTTATCCTCCATCTCGATTCTTGCTCTTTCATCAACGTCCAAGGGATCGGTTAAGAAGTTTAAAGGGATGTTTAGTTTCTCTGATAACTTTCCCAATTCTCCGTTGGTGGGGTTGGAGAAATTTACCCAGCAATTTTTCTCTATCTCTCTGATTTCTTTTAATCCATCTTTGGTGGTTTTGAATATCTTAATCATTTCAGCACCTCTCCTATATTTTCTTAAGCCTGAGTGCGGTATGCCTCTACAAATTTTTATGAATAGTATAAACTTATTTTATTAATTCCGCAATTAATAATTACGGTTACTCCCCAAAAAGCTAAAAATAAAAAGGAACGGTTCTTTTTTAATTGGAATAAAAAAATAGAATCGTTCCTTTTTATCAATTATATTATCCGTTAAAAGTGATCGAGACTTTTTTAATATCATGTAAAGATTCAATCTTTTCCATTATCTCTTCCTTGATTGAGTTGGCAAATTGATGATTTTCCGGCAGGTCAACATCTATCTTGGCTACCCCTTCTTTTAGTTCTATTTTTTTAATTAATTTGGTGCCTACTAAGTCAAGACCGCTTAAGGGATTCATGACTTTCCTCAATCTTTTCTCGATTATTTCTATGGTGGTGGGGGTTTTATCTGTAACCAGACCGTGTTTTTCCTCGTAATTTCTGATGGCTGAACGTAAACCTTCAACCGCCAATACAGAACAGTGTGCCTTTATAGCAGGAAGGCCACCCAATTCATCTGATGCCTGTTTCCAGCTGATTTTTTTTGCTTCCTCCAAAGTCTTTCCTTTGGCCATTTCGGTAATAATCGAACCTGTGGCAATATTTGAAGCACAGCCGTAGGATTCGAATTTAATATCCTGAATTCGCTTAGTTTTTTCATCCACCTTAATTTGAACTGATACCATATCTCCACAGGCAGGACTTCCTTCCATGGCTTTTCCATCTGCATCTTCAATTTTTCCAACATTACGAGGGTGTCGAAAATGTTCCAATACTTTTTCGCTATAGGGAAATTTCATTAAATTAAACCTCCTTTTAATCTTTGCCCAAAGGACTGATTTTTCTTAATTCGCTAATGATTTCTTTTAGCGTCTCTATTAATTTATCTATCTCCTTCAGGTTATTATACCGTCCCAAGGTAAAACGAATGGAGCCATGTGCCCTTTCGTGATCCCCGCCGATACCCAAAATAACATGGCTTGCCTCCAGTGAACGGCTAAAGCAAGCCGAACCGGTACTTACCGCAAAACCGTGCATATCCAAATGCAGAGTAATGGATTCTCCTTCTATAAAATGAAAGGTAATATTCGCATTTTGAGGTGTTCTCCTTTCAGGATGTCCATTTAAAGTAGTTTGGGAAATTTCTGCTAAAATATGACTGATTAAATGATCCCTGAGAGACATCAATTGCTCATTCTCCTGGGCAGTGACCAATTCAACCGCACGTGCAAAACCTATAGCACCGGGAATATTTTCCAAACCTGCTCTTCGGTTAAATTCTTGAAAACCTCCGTCCATCCATTTGGTTAAAGGTGTGCCTTTGCGAATATAAAGGCCGCCAACCCCTTTGGGACCATGGATAGTATGAGCAGCGACTGAAATTAAATCTAGCGGTATCTTTTTTACATCGAGTGCCAAACGCGTAAAAGTATGGGTTGCGTCGGTATGAAATAATATCTTCTTCTCTTTACAAATTTCACTTATGGCTTCAATGTTTTGAACGGTCCCGATTTCTTGATTGGCATGCTGAATGGATATCAGGGCGGTATCTTTCGATATTGAACCTTTAAGCTGTTCCAAATCAACAAAACCATATTTATCTACATCCAAATAAGTTACTTTTATTCCCTGTTTTTCCAGGTTTTTTGCACTATATAGTATCGGAAAGTCTTCTATTTTGGAAATAATCAGGTGATTTTTATTTTGCTTTTGAAGTGCCATCATCACACCCTTAATGGCCATATTGCTGGATTCGGTGCTTCCGGAAGTAAAAACAAATTCCTCGGGACCCGCATTAAGCCTCGAAGTGATTACTTCGCGGGCCTTCTGCAATGCTTCCCTGGCTTCTATACCTTGAGAATATCCAAACTCCGAAGTAGCTACTGCATAAGTATCAAAAAAATAGGGTTGCATTGCTTTTAAAACGCGTTCATCCAGCCGGGTTGCAGAAGCATTGTCTAGATAAATCATTTTTTCATCAAACATAAATATCTCTCCTTAAATGAAAAGATTAATGGTAGATTCTCTTGCTTCCTGAATATAAGTGCCTACCGCTCCGTATTCAGTAATCAAATCTTCTCTTAAATCTTCTTTTTTTATCCCCATGATTTCCATGGTCATTTCACAGGCAATAATCTTTCCGCCCAATTCCTTGAAATCTTGCATCAACCGCTCCAGTGATGCTACATTGGCTTTATTCATGCGCTGCTTCATCATCGTTTTTCCTATACCCAACAGGTGCATCTTTGATAGAGATCCTTTTTCCAGGCCTCCCTTTTGCAGCCGTTGCAAGCCCCAAAAAGTAAAATATAGAGAGGCTTCCATGCCCATGGAAAGAGCGCCATTGGCAATAATCAAGGTACTGTAAATCTTATCCATATCTCCGCTATGAACCACAATGGTTAATTTCTCTGCCACCTTTTGAGTCCTCCTATTTTTGAATGATAATTGTCCATTCCCCTCCCTCTTCTTTTATATCAACCAGTTTTA
>JADBKX010000142.1:3553-16115 GCA_014894735.1 Candidatus Sediminicultor sextus
ACTTCTTACGATAGATTACATTAATATTTTTAGGCTAGAATTTTATCGAATTTTTCTATAGTTATAGCGGGGACGGAAGAAAAGGAAATACCGGTCAGCTTATGTAAACCAGCAGAAGCCTTAAATACCTCTTCTACACCCGGTAAATTCACAATGAAAACCAGATCCCTATCCCCCAGTAGCGCATATTGAGCAATGATCTTACCGCCAAGTTTCAAAATAATATCATTGGCTTTTTTAGTGCGCTCAGCACTTACCCCCTTGATAGCTTCAGCGGAATATTTTCCAAACATAAAGTAAGTATTCATTTTCGCTCCTCCTTTCCTAGATATTAGATTTTTACTAAGGAATACAGTATTTTAAAAAACAGCTCTATGATAGTGAACTAAGTACCAGGAGATTGTACTAACTCCTTCTTATATAGATATTACGACAATTTTTTTTAAAATCCTTCTTTTAAGAAAAAAACTTTTGGTATTTTACCCAAGGACTGGACTGTAGTGTATTGGATAAAATTGCTCTATTATTTTTCTAATGAATTTGAATTTAATTTAGAAACTTCCCGCGTGCGCGGGAATGACATTAGTAGAGCGGGAACAGTAGAATTCTTCTTCTTTTGAGAATTATAAATCAAGCAATATTTTATAAAATTATTTTGATAAAAATTCTTTAATCTGTTTTTCCGGATACCGGGTCATAATTATAAGGCCTAAAAGGGCAACTACGCTTCCCAATATGGGAGCTAATCTTACTCCCAGGGGATTACTGATATCTTTCCCGAAGATAGAATATAAAAGAGCAAGGCTTGCGGTCGAAAGTCCTAAATTGAGTTTCATAAAGAAACCCTGGACCCCAAAATACATCGCTTCTCTTCTCTCTCCGGTTTTTTTATAATCCACATCGCAAAGTTCAGAAAGTATTACATTAGGAATAATCATTAGAACTGCTGCGGGAAAGCCCATAAGTCCTACAAAAATCAGTCCCCATATCCTGGGATTGACCGGGGTAAGACCGGTGAGGGATAGAAAAATAGAAAATATTGAAAATAAACCAAGACTTATCATCATAATCATTTTCTTCCCTCGAATCCTGGTTAAAAATCCCACAAGCGGGAAACAGATAGCCGCAATAACAAAGAGGACAGTAAATATATTACTGGCAAAGGTCTCATCAGCACCCATCAGAGTAATGACAATAGGTATGGCAGATGAACGAACAATATTAAAAAGAAACCATAGAGATATATTGGCAAAAAGGTAGATAATAAAAGCCTTATTCTTCACTGTTTTTTTGAATGAATCCATCAGGGGAACCTGGCTGGGCCTGGCATTGGAGAATCTTTTCTCATCTACCGCAAATACAGCCGTAGATAATAATAGTGCTCCGAGAATAGCCAGACAAATGACCATCTTCCGGTAAGCGCCGACATAATCAGCATTCTGCATAAATAAAGTCAAGAGAAGAGGTCCGCCAATCATCACTATCGCTGAACCAATGAGAGAGAAGTACCCTTGAGCTGTGGCAATACCAATCCGAGCTTTTTCATTATGACCGAGTTCAGGAATTAAGGCAAGATAAGGAACAACATATACCGTAAAGAAAAAAAAGTAAAAACCAAAAACAATAGCCAGGTAGATACCATTAGCGAAGGAAGTATGAGATACGGGTGGGAAGAATATCAGAACGGTAGATAATGCCAGGGGAAGTCCGCCTATTACCATGAAAAATCTCCTTCTCCCAAATCTTGAGGTGGAACGGTCAGTCCAGGAAGCCACCAATGGATCAGCAACTGCATCTATAATCCTTCCAAAGAGCATCACTGCTCCCAACATAGTAATAATTCCCAAAAACCTTTCATTGGAAATAAAAGAAATCATACCTTCTGCTATCTTCTCTTTGGGGGGAAGCAGAAAGGCGATAGCAAAAGTCAACCAGATTGAATCTAATAAAACCCATCCTGCTGTGGACAGGTTATAGAGAAAAAGTCTCTTACCTTTAAATTCTTCCATTTCTTTCTCCTTTCTTGGAAATTCTATTCCCAATTATCAATTTATACGATAGGTTTTTTCAATAAAATTTTTTTCAAATTCAGTATTTTTATCCTCATGATACTCTGCTTTTTCTCTTGCTTCATATAATTTTTTTAGGTTTAAATTAGCCGTTACCAGGTGATTTCCCTCATAAGAGGGAGATAAAGATAAAAGGCCATCTTTTTTTTCAGTCATTAACAGGGGAGCAAATATTCCGGCCTTTCCGGTAAAATGCATCCCGGCAATCCATCCGTTTAAGGAGGATTTTAAACCATACATATATGATTCCTGCACCCTGGACCAAATTCCTCTTAAGGCCTTCCAGGTAGAATATTCTTCTAAATTAGCAATAGGTAAAATAACCATATCCGCTCCTATCTCTCTGGCAATACGAAAAGTCTCAAAGTAAGTAGCATCCATACAAATAGGGCATACCACTTTACCAAAAGGCAAAGAATAAACCTCCATTTTATTTCCTCTTTTTATTCCTATTTTAATCTCTAAATCAGTAAGGTGCATTTTCTTTTGAGTTCCTATTAGATTTCCATCCGGGCCAAAGAGTGAACCGGCATTATAAATTGCTTCTTTCTCCTTTAAAATATAACTTCCGGTATAAATATATATTCCATATTCCTTTGCTAACAGAGAAACAATTCTTTTAACTCCCGTCTCTACGGGTTTTGCAACTCCTTTAAAAATAGTGGTCAGAAAATAATTGTTCTCTTTTAAATTCGGCTCTCCTTCTCTATCTTTTTCTTCGTCTTTATTCTTTATTGCTTTTTTATTTAGAATTTGATTTAAGAAGATAAACCCTGGAATTAAACCGAATAGATCAAAAAAGTTATATTCGGGGAAGATAATCAAGTGACTCCCCTCTTTCGCAGCCTGGCCTACAAAACCACAAAGTATATCTATATATTTTTCTATACTATTTACCGGATAAATCTGCCTTTCTACACAGGAAACTCGAATGTCATCCGGATCAATATCTTCTGAAAGCCTTCTTTTTTTTATCTTTAATTGTTTACAATATTTTTCTATTCTGTCTAAAGATATTTTTTTATTAAACCATTTTTCAATTAAAAATTCCATCTTCACTGCGTCTATCTTCCTCTAAACATTTTCATCTGCTGATAAAATTCTCGATTCAATTGGGACAGCACATCAAATTTGGAAATTGCTTTTCTTCTCTTCTTATTATCTAACTCAGCAATGATTAAACTTTGTTGCCCACTGCTTCTCTCTAAATATCCATCTGCCTTCTCAGTCATTTCCAAAGGGGCATAGATGATCGATTCTCCCCAAAAACTCTGCTCTCCCAGGAATCCATTAAATCCGCTCTCCACCGCAAAGAATTGATTCTGCTGGACTTCTTGCCACATGCCGCTTACCGGTAAAGCTCGATTTTTTTCTCCGGTAAAGCCTACCGGGGATAGAACAATATCGGCACCCCTTAAAGCCGCTATCCTGGAAACCTGGGGATAAAAAACATCGGTGGAAATTATTAGTGCCAGTTTCCAATCCTTTATTTTTTTTAACTCAATCTTTGCTCCCCGGGAAAATCCCAATTCTCTTTCCCAGCGGGCTAAATAAATTTGCCGTTGTTTAAGCTGGACTTCTCCATTTATTATCAAACAGGATTCATGATAAATATTGTTTTCTTCTTTTTGCCAGTAACTTCCCGGACAAATTGCTATCTTATAGTTTTGAGATAATTCCTTAACCTGTTCGATGTATTCCCGGGAATCTGTTTTCTTTATTAAACTCCTTAAACTTATATTATACGGGCAGTTCAGTTGTTGAAAAAAACTCCCCGTAAATCCGGGGAACACCATGATATCAACCTGTTCTTTTATCGCTTTTTCCAGATATTCTTTTATTTTACCAATCAGATCCTTCGGCTTATCTATCCTTTTCCACTCATTTTTCTTCCATTCTACTGAAGCTGCCTTCATTCCCTCCCCTCCTTGATCAAGACATAATAGAGAGAATAAGCCAGATACCCACAGCCGGAAGCAAATCCGACTCCGGTCTTGGCTTCTCCTGAATCTTTATCAAAACTCTCTGCCAGAAGACCGTAGTCCATATTGGCTTTTTTTAACCATTTCAGTGCCGCGTTTGATAATAACGGATTTAAAATGCTCCCGCATAACCCCAGCCCGGAAGGGGTATGAGGATGGTGGTCACAAGCCAGTTCATTTATCCTGGCATTTTTAAAGTAATAAGGATAGTAAGAAGAATAATAATAATCTATCGTGTTTTTAAATATCGGGTCATCTTTATCTACGAATCTATAAAAATAGAGAGTCCCTAAACTCCCGGGAGGGTCATTATATAATCTGAAATTTCCCTTCCCATCAGTAGACCATAAAAATATTTTCTTTCCTCCTATTTCCTTAACCAAATATTTATGGATCCCTTTATGAATGTTTTCTATTTTTTGATTGATAAGCTGTACCTTTTTTACCTTCCCTTTCTTTAATAAAACATCCCTCCAATTCTGCAGCCCTCGCCAGAGAATAACATTATCAATAGTAACCAGAGGGTATTCTGCGGGATCGTCAGAAGGAAGCAAGAAAGTTTTATAGAGTCCGGTTTGGGGATCGTACTCCCTTTCTATCCGCTCAAACACTTCTTCCAGGGCCCTTATTAACCTTTCATCGAAAAGATGGTCTTCCAGATTATCTAAAAGAATAAAATAACTCGCTGCTTCATCCAGCTCAAAACCGGGGTATAAAACGGTACCATCAATATAATGGGCATGATCTCCCGGATTCTTACTATGCATCAGAATCATTTCTCTTACCAGATGTTGATGTAATTTAGGACAAACCAATTTTATTGCGGGAAGAGACCATAAAAAACAATCTCTTTCCCAAAATGCTCCGGAAACATAATAGCGGGGGCTTCTTGAAGTTAATGCCAAATATTTATCACTCTCCATATCTTTGGCTATAGAGTAAAAATAATTAAAAAATAGATTTTCATTTAATCTGGTTTCCAATACAGGGTCTTTTGGATAGGGTATGGTTTTTTTCTTTAGCCAATCCAGAAATTCATTGTAGATTCCGCTATATCCTTTTCTTCTTAAGTGAATAAGAGTAGAAGAAGCGCCATCCGGGTCATAATTTACCGCTATATAGAAACAATTTTTATTTTGGCAGGATATCTTTAAATTTAAGGTTTCCTTTTCTTTAAAATCATCAACTTCAAAATCTTTATCTCCGCCAAAGGCTAAGGCCAGTGAAACTCCTGAAGAAAAAATATTGGCTACCGGATTGCCCAGCCATTTATCCCTTTTTATTATTTTTTTAGTATCTATCTGGTGAGAATCAAATCGCAATAAACATACATCTCTTAAATCAAAAAATAAAGAAACATCAATTTCTTCTGAACTTTCAAAGCTGTAGATCAAGCCCTTTTCCTTAAGGTCGGTAAATATTCTTCCGATTACTCTTATCCCGCCTTTTAAAAAGAAGTCTAAACGGGGTAGATAATACTGCTCTTTAGAAATATCTATCCTTTCTATTTTAATTTCTTTTCCTTCCTGGTAAAAATGCGGCATAAATAAATTTGGTTCTCCTTTTAATTCTACCAATGCTTTGTTGGAAAGAGATACCACATTTATATTTTTAATAGCGCCATTCTGACAATCAATGATGGGTACACTGAGGTAATGATTCCCGCTATACAAAACTTGCTCATTTTTTATTATTTCTTCAGGCCTGGTAATAATTTTATTCATATCTTATTCATTTAAATCCTTTTAATATTCAGGTTCCTTTATTAGAATAGGTCTGGATTAAATAAGTCTTTCATTATTTTTTAGCAGAAACAGATAGAGATTTTAGATAGATATGAGGAAATTTATATTTTCCTTCTACCCATTTTGCTTTATTTCCTAAAGCAGCTATATTTTTTAGTTCTTCTATGGCATTGCCGGCAATCATCACATCCTTAACCCTCCCTACTATTTTGCCTTTTTCTATCTTATAGCCCAGCTGTACGTTATTTGAGAAGGCTCCGCTTATTATATTCCCCTGTCCCAGTCCAAGAACCTGGTCGACAACTATCCCTTCCGAAATATCTTTAATCATCTCTTTAAAAGAAACATCTCCCTTCTCCATTATCAAGTTGCTTATACCGGGAACAGGTTCGCTTTGTATGCTAGCTCTCAAACCATTTCCAGTACTCTCTACTCCGGCCATTCCCGCTGTCTGTAGATCATAATAAAAATTCTTAATCTCTCCTTTTTCTACCAAGGGAACCCGCTTCATTTCTACTCCTTCATCATCAAAAGGAGCACTGCCCAAAGCAAAATCTATAGTACCATCACTATAAAAAGTTAACAGATCACTCCACAATTTCTTGTTTTTCTGAGAAGCTAAAGGAGAAATTTTCTTCAAGACCATCTTTCCATTTAAACCACTAATGATGGAGAGAATTAAGACCAAAGCTGCCTTGGGGGTAAAGATAACCGGCATCTTCCCGCTTTTTACAGGGACAATCTTCTCCCCCCATTCTAAATTTTCTATTACCTCAGAGGTTAATGCTTTAGCATCAAGATTGTCTTTTCCCGACTCAAGAGAAGAATAAATCATCAACATATCTTGATCTTCGGTTTGTTGAGCCATCACCGAATAAGCAATGGTCGTCTTATGGTAAGAAAAATTTCCTCCCCGGGAATTAAGATATTCTATCTCGCTATAATCTTTTAAAATAGTCACATCACAACGCAATTTTCGATTGAAATCCTTCATTCTCTCTATAATACCTTCGCCTATCTTTACCATCTCTTCAATACTTTTATCGGCTACTTTTTCATCATATATATCTATATTTTTCTTTTTCTTATTCTCCCTTTTCATTTCCCCCGGAAAATCAAAAGAAGCCGCTGAACCAAACTCAGAGGTAGCTACTGCTTTTTCAAGCATTAAATCAAAGCCATCCTTTCCTGTAGATGAAGAAAATCCTATCCTCCCTTTATTTATCACCCGCAATGCTTTCCCTTCGCTCTCGGAAATATCGATAGACTTTAATCTGTTTACCTCAAAATTTACCGGAATAGCCTTGCTCTTTGCTTTAAATAGCTCAGCCGAGTCTACTTCCTTGCAGGCCTGTTTTAATAATTTTTCCATCTCATCTACCTCCTACTACTACTTTTTTTATCCTGAGATGAGGACTGCCGAAAGAGACTGGTAGAGGGTTTTGACCTGCTTTTCCGCATCCCCCACCGGATTCAATCATCATCAAATCATTTCCTACTCCCTCAATATTAAGAAGGGTGGTAAATAAATTCCCACTTAAAACCACATCCTTAACCGGCTCGGCAACTTTCCCGTCTCTTATCATAAAACCTTCCCCGGCACTAAAAGTGAACATTTCAAAGGTGGTCATCCCTCCATAGCAATCCCTGGCATAAATTCCCTTTTTTATTCCAGATAATAAATCTTTAAAAGGAGTATCTCCGTTTTCGATATAGGTATTGGTCATTCGAACAATAGGTTTAAAGCGATAATTGAGGGCACGGGCATTTCCGGTTGGTTCTTCCCCCATTTTAACAGCAGTTTCCCGCGAATGTAGCCTGCCTGTCAGGATTCCCTCTTTTATCAGATAATTTTTCTTTGTTCTCACACCTTCATCATCATATTTGGCAGAACCTAACAAATCCGGGATAGAACCATCATCAACTACATTGAGTTTGGGTGAGCCAAATTTCTTCCCTAATTTCATTAAATCACTCATCCTCTCGTCTTCATATAAAAAATCGGCTTCACTAAGATGTCCAAAGGCTTCATGGATAAAAACCCCGCCTAACATCTGATCTAAAATAACCGTATATTCCCCACCTTCTACCGGCTGCGCCTTAAGAAGATTGACTGCCCGAGAAGCTGTTCTTTGCACTTTGTCAGAAATTCTTTCCATGATTACAAAACCCTTAGTGCTTCCGATACTTTCGCTGGCTATCTGAACATTATCCCCCTCTCGAGCTATGGCTGTAAAACCCGCACTTAAAAACGGTTTTTCCTGTTCGATATAACACCCTTCCGAATTGGCAAAATAAATAGTAGAAAATCTATCGGTATAGATTACATTGGAAGATTGGATCAGAGAATTAGATTTCATAATTATATTATTGTAATTTTCCATTAAATCCTTCTTTTCTCTTAAACTTATCTGGCGAAAATCTTTATCTAATTCCCGGTTAATTATTTCTACAACTGGCAAAGCCGCAGCTAATTTACTCTCTTCTTTTCCGATTAAACCCGCCACCTCAATGGCCTCCCTAACTTTTTCTTCTAAATCATCAAACTGATTAAAGGAAACAAAACCCCATCCCCCTTTTACCAGGACACGGACATTCCCTCCTATTTGCTGGGAACAATTTATTTTTTCTAACTTCTCCCCTTGAAATTGAATGGTAGTGGTTTCTTTCTTTTCCGCCCTTATCTCGATATAATCCGCACTATTTTTTTTATCTTTTAAAGCTTTTTCAAAAATTTCTCTCATGATTACCTTCTCCTTTAATCTTCCTCTGTCCCATTTATTTTATTTTTTAAGGTTGCTTCTTCATCTAAATAAACTGCCCTCTCTAACCACCAAATCCATTTACTCCATTTTTCATTAAAATTTCCACTTTCTTCCTTTATATTGATAAAACCACTTATTTTGGCCTCTGTTTCATCAGCATAATGAAGAGCAATAGCCGTTAATATGCTGGGAAGTTTTGGTGAACCGAATTCAAAATGTCCATGGTGGCTTAAGAGAGTATGTTTTATCATTAATTCTAGATCCGGAGGAAAATTATCTAAGCTCTTTATTTTTTGGTCAATCATCTCCAGCCCTATAGCAATATGACCCAAAAGTTTACCTTCATCGGTATATTCAATGACTCTGTCATAAGTATATTCTCTAACCTTGCCTATATCGTGGAGTAGAGCCATAGTTATCAAAAATTCACCATTTACCTCTTTATAAATATCACCTATTGTTTCACAAATCCTGACTAAATTACAGGTATGCTCGAGCAAACCTCCGAGATAAGGCTGGTGTACTTTTGTAGCCGCTGGAGCTTTTTTAAATTTTTCTACAAATTCCTGGTCGTCAAAAAAAGTTTTTAATAGCTTCTTCAAATAAATATTTTTTATGGATTCTATATTTGAATATACTATATTCATTAGTTTATCTAAATCTTCTTTTGATTGAGGTAAATAATCTGAATAATCTAAATCCAAAGGAGCAGCTTTGATAAGGGAAGAAACTGTTGCCTGAAGGGTTCCATCACTTTTCTTTTTGGTAATATACCCTTCAACTCGGGCAAATTCAATCTTGCCTAACTTTTCTACCTTATCATCAGAAACATCCCAATTTACGGCTTCAATTTCCCCGGTCTTATCAGCAATTTTAAAGAACATATCTATGGTTTTATTATCTCTTCTCACTCTAAACTCTACATTTTTTAAGAAAAATATGTCGTTAATCCTGGTATTTAAACTAAAATCAGTCACCATTTGTTTTTTAACCAAAGCACTTCACTACTCCTTTTTTAAAAATTCTGAGGTATCTATCATTGAACATAAATATGCATTATATTTTTAGTTAAGATTTAATTTGTCTTATTATATAATATTTTATTCTCTTTAGGAAACCTTTTAGTTACAAAGTTATAAATACCTTTAAAGATCAGACTTTTAAATAACAAAAAGCATAATTTAGAGAATCAGTTCTTTTAAAAATATTATCTAAAATATGCTTTCTAAATTAACTTAAATTTATTAATTAAAATAAATTATGTCAATGTTGGTTTAGGCAAACTGAGAAGCTGCTTTAATATTACATATTAATATTTCTTTTCTCCTGTAAACTACCTTACCAGCCACCATAGTTAATTCAGTTTCCAAGTTTTTATTTAAAATAACTATATCTGCATCTTTATTTATTTCTAAACTACCTTTTCTATCATCTATTCCAAGGCACTTCGCTGGATTGTAACTTGCCATTTGGACCGCGTTTAATAATGAAATACCTACTTTTGTTACTAAATTTTTAACTGCTTTATCCATGGTTAACACACTGCCAGCTAAAGTACCATTTTTTAATTTAGCTTGTCCTTGAGTCACAATAACTTCTTGCCCTCCTAAATCATAGGTACCTTCTTTAAAACCTGTTGCCCTCATTGCATCGGTAATCAAAACTAATTTTTCACTTTCTTTAATTTGAGTTAACATTTTTAATACCATTGGATGGAGGTGCACTCCATCAGCAATCATCTCTACTATCAATTTTGGAGAAGATAAAGCTGCTCCCACCACTCCTGGCTCACGGTGGTGTAACCCTCTCATAGCATTAAATATATGGGTAACGTGGGATAAGCCCGCTTGAATACCTTCTTGCACTTGCTTATAAGTAGCATTAGAATGTCCAACCGAAACAATAATACCTTGTTGGTGTAACCAACGAATAAAATCAATTGCTCCGGGCATTTCTGGTGCAATAGTAACTAAACGAATTAAATTACCGGAAGCTTGATTAAATTCTAAGAACTCCTCCACAGAAACTTTTTTAATATCCTCTTCTTTTTGAGCCCCTTTCTTTTCAGGATTAATATAAGGTCCTTCCAGATGTATTCCCAAAATTTCAGCAGTTCCAGTCCCTTTTAACCTTGCTTCATGAATACTTTTAAGACTTTTAATAATTTTATCTTTAGCCATTGTCATTGTCGTAGGAAGAAATGCTGTAGTACCAAAACGAGAATGAGTAGTAGCAACTTGCTTTATAGCTTCATATTCTCCGTCCATAACATCTGATCCACCGCCACCATGGACATGGATATCAATATAGCCAGGGACTACAAATTTATCTTTGGCTTCAATTTTCTCTACATTTTTCAGAATAGCGAGATCTTCTTTTTTATTTGTTATGGCAATAATTTTTCCTTTTTCAATAATAATAATTCTATCCTCAAGCAATTGAAAAGGAGTAACTATAGTACCGTGCAAAATAGCAGTCCTTTTGTTTTGATTAATAATATTTAATCTCTCCCCTTATAAAAAATTTATAGAATTACAAAATTTATTTACTTTAACAAATTTTTATCAAAACTACCTTCACTATTTACTAAAGGTAAACTGGCAGCAGCAATAGATTGACCCACTCTTCTGTTAGATTCATCAGGAAGATGTATAGAAATTTTATTAAATAATTCCACAAATTCTTCTTGTAAAACTTGAATTGCCTTTTGTAAAATTATAGGCCCACCTTCACCTGAAGTAACTCGACCCAATATTAATATATGTTCTAAATCATAAAAATCTGCATAATGTGCAATAGCATATCCTAAATATACCCCAATTGTTTCAAAAATTTTTACTACCTTACTATCCCCTTTAGCAAGTAATTTTTGGACAAATTTCAATTTTTCAGCAGGAGTTTGTTTTTCGCTAAAAATAATTCCAGCTCTTTCTGCAAGTCGTATAACCGCTACTTGGGATAAATACTGAACTCCACATCCATAGTCTTTAGACCATACATCAATAGGAGCTTGTTCATTGAAATCAATAGGCACAAAAGCTAATTCGTTTAGCTGAGTAGTAATATTCCCCTTTCTATCTACATAACCCCCTGCTTCACTAGATCCCATAGCAATGCCTAGCACTGCATTAACTTTTAATGACATAGACCCAGCTAAAGCTGTAACTTCTCCATCATTTATCACTTTAAAAGGAACATCCCATTCCTTTTGTATATCTAAAAAAATATTTTTTACTCTTTTTTCAAAAAGATCAGGAGAAATTCCACGAAATATTGAAGCACTCATTACCCGATTATTTATATAGACCCCGGCAGAACTTCCTCCTATAGCATCAATGCGGGGCATACGTGCCGCAGCACGATGTAACATAGACATAATTTCGTGATAATGATAATTTGGGTTAGTTTGTACGCTAGGGTTCCATATTACTTCCTCACTAAAGACTACTTTGCCATCTATTACCGCACTTACTTTTCTATCACTTGCTCCGAGGTCAAAACCGATACGGCATCCTTTAAGTTGTCGATTTAAGGGAATTGATTTTTCTTTAACCGGAACTACTTGTTCGGCATTACAAGCCACTATAGAAAAAGGTTTTCCATATATATTAGACATAAAATTTGCATCAAAAAAACGTTTCCCTTTTTGAGAATATAATTTTTTAATATATTCGCCAATTTCTTTGGGACCACCTATAATTATTTTAGGTCCACCATAAATCCATAAAAGCGTCTTTATTAACTGTTCCAGGTAAAAATAATTAAAGGAGGCAAATTTAGATTGTGGAGGAAAAACTTGTGTTTTATAAATTGAAGCAGAACTATCTTCCTTCTCAATAACAATTGACAAAGGAATCCTTTTCTTTGAATTACCAACAGCATCAAGAAAAGCATGGTTCCATAAAACAGCAGGTCGAAAACTATCATCAAGTGAGGAAATCACTCGTGACTTTATTAAGGAAATTGAATCATAAAACATAACTTAACTATAACCTTTCTTT
>JADBKX010000087.1 GCA_014894735.1 Candidatus Sediminicultor sextus
AATTACTATTTTTATACTAATAAAAAGTTTGCTTTAAACTTGGTTAGATTAGCTAACTTTACACCATTTAATAAATCATCCAATTCTTTTCCTTCTAAAGTTTCTCTTTCAATTAGATTACGGGCAATCTTTTTCAATTTGCTTTTATTTTTAGTTAAAATATCTTTAGCTTGAGTATAAGCACTTTCAACAATTTCTCTAACTTCTTTGTCTATTTTATTGGCAATCTCCTCACTATAATCACGTTCTTGAGAAATATCTCTGCCTAAAAATATTTCATGTTCTTTTCTTCCTAAAGTAACAGGTCCTAAAGCTTCACTCATACCATACTCAGTTATCATTTGGCGAGCAATTTTGGTAGCTCTTTCCAGATCATTCTGTGCACCGGTAGTGACATCTTTAAATATTATATCTTCAGCCACTCTACCCCCCAATAAAACTGCTAATCTATCCATTAATTCTAACTTACTAATGAGGTATCTATCCTGGATAGGAAGCTGTAAGGTATAACCTAAAGTAGCATTCCCTCGGGGGATAATGGAAACTTTATGCACTGGATCACAATTAGGTAACATTTTAGCCACAATAGCATGTCCCGACTCATGATAAGCAATTATCTCTTTCTCTTTATCGCTAATTAACCTACTCTTTCTTTCTGGTCCGGCAATAACCCGATCTATAGCAGCTTCGAATTCTTCCATTCCGATTTCATTCTTACCCTCTCTGGAGGCCAATAGGGCAGCTTCATTTACCATATTGGCTAAATCAGAACCGACAAAACCGGGAGTCCTTCTGGCTAAAACCTTAATATCTACATCTTTAGCTAAGGGTTTACCTCGGGCATGGATTTTTAAAATTCCTTCCCGTCCTACTATATCAGGTCTATCTATCACAATCCGCCGGTCAAATCTTCCCGGCCGCAGTAGTGCAGGATCTAAGATATCCGGACGGTTAGTGGCAGCGACCATTATTACACCTATATTTTGATCGAAACCATCCATTTCTACCAATAGTTGGTTTAAGGTCTGCTCTCTCTCATCATGCCCTCCTCCTAAACCAGCTCCTCGATGTCTTCCTACCGCATCGATTTCATCCATAAAAATAATACAGGGGGCATTGGCTTTGGCTTGTTTGAATAAATCTCTTACTCGAGAAGCACCAACTCCTACAAACATCTCCACAAAATCAGATCCGCTAATACTAAAAAAAGGTACTCCTGCTTCACCGGCAATAGCTCGAGCCAGTAAGGTTTTACCTACCCCTGGTGGTCCATAAAGTAAAATCCCTCTGGGTATTTTTGCACCCAATTTCTTAAATTTAGCAGGATTTTTTAAAAAGTCAATTACTTCTTGAACTTCCTCTGCTGCTTCATCAATTCCAGCCACATCTTTAAAGGTTACTTTGGGGGTCTCTTTGCCTATAAGCTTGGCTTTGCTCTTGCCAAAGGACATAACCTTATTCCCTCCGCCTTGCATCTGTTGTATCATAAATAACCATATTCCAATGATTAAAAGCATGGGTAATAAAGATGAAAGTAACTGCATCCACCAGGATACTTTTACCGGAGGTTTAGCTTCTATTACTATATTTTTACTTCGAAGGGTGTTTATAATCTCCGGGTCATCAGGTGAATAAGTAGAGAATTCTGTACCATCCATAAGTATACCAGTAATTGTATTATCAACAATGGTAACTTTAGATACATTATTTATTTCAACTTCTTTTAAAAATTCAGAATAGGTAAGTTCTTTTTGAGTAGCAGATTTGGGCTCAAAAAATGAACTTATAATTGAAACTGTAATAATTAACATCAGTAAATATAGACCGATGTTTCGGTAATTTTTATTTCCTTTTAAGTCTTTTTTATTAAAATTAGGTATTTTAGCCAAGAATAATTTCTCCTTTTTTCACAAATTTCTTATAATAAGTTTACTTTATACGCTTATTACAAAATAATTTTAGCATATTTCCTATATAAAAACAAACACATAAATCGTATCTAGTGAATCGTATCTCGCATTTAGTTAGCTGGTTAAATTAGTCGTTAGTGAATAGTGAATATTCACTAACGACTAATACTTATTTCAACTCTCCCTTGTATATTTCGGGATTAAGGGTAAAAACATAAGGAACATTTCTAAACTTTCCTGCATAATCCAAACCATAACCAACTACAAATTTATTAGAAATATCGAATCCCAAATAATCAACTCTAACCTTAACTTTCCTTCTGGTGCTTTTGTTTAAAAATGTGCAGACTTTTAAGCTGGAGGGTTTACGTGATTTTAATATCCGAAGCAGATAATCCAAAGTCAATCCGGTATCTACTATATCTTCAACTACTAAGACATCTTTACCCACAATAGTTTCATCCAGATCTTTTAAAATCCTTACTACTCCCGAAGACTCTGTGGCTGCTCCGTAACTGGAAATAGCCATAAAATCAAATACCATAGGAATTGAAATTGCTCGAGCTAAATCTGCCATAAATATTACAGCTCCCCTTAATACACCTACAAAAACCAAGTCTTTATCTTGATAGTCCTGGGTTATTTTTTTACCTAGCTCGAAAACTTTTTCTCTAATTTCTTCTTCTGTAATTAAAATTTCATCAATTTCGTTATTTTTTAGCATTTTTTCTCCTTCCTTGTTAAAAATTAAAAATATTCCTGCAAAAAAGTATTCTTTATTTTTGTCTTTACGCGGAGCACTTTTTTAGTATCAGAGGTAATTTTTACCCGGTCGTCCAGTCTCATTCCCATAACCCATATTATTTGATCTTCACTATCAACCAAGATAGGAATTAAATCTCGATAACCTTTAGGAATTTTATTATCAATAAAAAAATCTTTAATTTTTTTTAAGCCCTCCATCTTTAAGGGATAAAATCTATCTCCGCTCCGTCTATTTCTTAATTTGAGAGGGAGTTTAACTTTATTGTAATCAATAAATTCTAAAAATTTCCCTTTAGATTTTTTTCTAGTAAAATATAAAGAAGATTTTATGTCCATAGAGTCTAATATTTTTATTTCAACCTTTAAACCCAAAGATTTAATCTCTGTTTTCCCTGGAATTAATATATCATATTCCCAAGAGGTAGGTATCTCCTCTATTTGATCTTTAGAAATCCTCTTTTTGTAAATCATTATTTTGTTATAAATCTTCTTGGCCATTAAATTATCAGGGAGATAAATATCTTTTTCACCCAGTTGGTATTCAGTAAGTTTTAATATTTCATTACTATGTCTAAAACTGATAGAATAAAGATTTCCCTTTACAACTTCAATAGATTTTCTAATTATCCTCCTCTTTAAAGCCAGGGGGAGAGAGGTAAATTTTTTTAAATCAATAATTACCATCTCGGGACTTTCTCGTCTTGCAACTTCTTTAAAAAATAATTCTGTTTCTTGGTTTAGATATGCCGAAACTTCACTGATTATACTCCTAAGGCGAAGCATAATATCTTTTATATTTTTATTATA
>JADBKX010000001.1:0-3132 GCA_014894735.1 Candidatus Sediminicultor sextus
GAGCCGTCCATATTTATTACCACTCCATTTAGTGAAATAATTTTATATTTCCCTAAGTACTCATTAGAAATATCAAGGGCAGTTTTTATATCTTCAACTATTAATACATTGCCCAACAAAACTTTAAATAAATTTTGGTATTTTTGGGAGTAATTTATCAATTCGTGGGCAAACCCACAAATATTATTGTTTTGAATTTCAACCTGGTTATCAGGAAGTATTTTTATATTTTTGATTAAATCCAGAGGGATTATCTTTAATTTTTCTAATTCGTTTTCCGATAAGGAATTTATTATATTTAAAGCATATGAAATATCGCTCACTACAATTGAGTTAAAACTTTCTCTTAAAGCAATCCTCATAATTTTCTCATATTTTGAAGGAATATTATCAATAAATTTTATGATTTTTTCACAAAGGTCATCTGGATATTTTTGGCAGTATTTGGAGTAAAATACCTCTATCTTTTGTTCGTTTTTCTCCCTGTTAGTCTCAATTGATTTCCTTAAAATATTTTTCCTTTCTTCTTTTAAGCTAATTACATGTCTATCTTTTTCCACTTCTGCCTGTAATTTTTTTAAGATATTTTCAATCTCTTTTATTTTCTCTTCATTTGATTTGAGATGTGGTTCATCTTCGATTTTTCTGTTTTCTCTTACGATTTTTTGATAATCCCTCTCTTTTGTCACCATATTTTCTAATTGATTTTCAAGTAATATCCTTTTTTTTCTAATTTTTTCTAAATTTATATTTATGATATTCAAGGTAGTACTATATCTTATTTTTGCTTCCTTTAAAAACAATTCCTTTTCCGAAATTATTTTTAATACCTTTCTCGAATTAATCTCTAAAATATTAAGCGCATCGGCAAATCTAGAAATATTATTAGTACCTTTATTTAAATAAATAAGTTTTTTATTAAAACTTTCTATTTTTTTGTTTATCTCCAAAATATTCAAACTTGCTGCTTTCTTATTTTGTTCACCAATAACTATTTTTTGAGTAATATTTTCAGCTTCTTTATTTAAATCATACAACCTTTTTTCAACATCACTCTTCTTTTGTAACATTAAATTTAATTCACTCTGAATTAATTTTATTCTATTATCCAGTTCGTAATTATCATATTTATATTTCTCTTGTTCTTTACTTAAATTATTTAACTCTATATTTAATGAGTTAATCGCTGTTTCTTCTTCTTTAATTTTTTTTATAATCTTGTTTTTTTCTTTTTCGTACTGTTCTAAATTTCTTTTTATTTTAGATAAATTTGTTCTGCATAAATTATATTTTTGATAGATTAAAAATAATTCCAAATTTTTAATCTCTTCTTGACATATTTTATAACTATTTAAATGTTTTGCTTCTTCTTCCAAAATTAGCAATTGATTTTTTATTTCAGAAATTATATTTTCAATCTTATCTAAATTATTATTGGTTTCCTCTATTTTATCTAAAGTTTTTTTCTTTTCATGTCTATATTTAGAAATAGAGGCAGCTTCTTCAAATAAATAACGTCTTTCAGATGGTTTTGCACTTAAAATAAGATCTACTTCGCCCTGAGCAATGATGGAATAGGTATTTTTACTCAATCCTGTATTCATAAATAATTCTTGAATCTCTTTCAATTTACAAGGGATTCCATTAATAAAACTTTCGGTCTCTCCGGAACGATAAATTCTTCTTTTAATATTTATTTCTTCCCAATCTAACGGGAGAACCCTCTCATAATTATTGACAGTTAACGAAACTTCCGCTAAGTTTAAAGGTTTTTCTTTATGATTTCCTGAAAAAATAATATCTGTTAGCTGTTTTCCCCGTAATGACCTGATATTCTGTTCACCTAATACCCATCTGACTGCATCGGTAATATTGCTCTTTCCGCAGCCATTTGGACCGACTATTGCGGTTATGCCAGAATTGAATGATAGTTTAATTTTTTTTCCAAATGATTTAAATCCATAAATTTCAAGTTCTTTTAAAAACACTCTTTTACCTCATTTTATTACTTTTAACTTTTTTAAAGCATCCTGTGCGGCATCCTGTTCTGCCTCTTTTTTATTCTCACCAGTTCCGGTTCCATAGGTGATTTTCTTTAGTCTTGCCTCAATACAAAATATTTTTTTATGATCCGGACCTTTTTCTTTAATTAGACAATATTCGGGTAAACATTTCATCTTTTTTTGAGAAATTTCCTGTAGTAAAGTTTTATAATCTTCCCCATACTTTCCCTTTATAATTAGTTCCGTTTCTTTTTTTATAAATGATGAGATAATTTTTTTAGCTTTTTGGAGGCCACTATCTAAATAGATTGCGCCTAATAAAGCCTCAAAACAATCTGCAAGAATAGATAATTTATTTCTCCCTCCGGTTGAATCTTCCCCTTTTCCCAAAATAATGTACTTTCCTAAAGAAAGGCGATCAGCCCATTTCGCCAAAATATCCTTGCTAACCATAACAGATTTAATTTTTGTAAGCTTACCTTCCGAAGAAGAGGTTAATTTACGATAAAGATGGTCAGTAACAATTAAATTTAAAACAGAATCACCTAAAAATTCTAATCTTTGATTGTTGGTTGTCTTATCTTTTAAACTTTTTTTTTGGAAAGAAGGATGGGTTAAAGCTTCTTTTAGAAGGGTTTTGTTTTTAAATTTATAATCTAATTTTTTTTCTAAATTATTTGACATTAAATCCTTTTCTTTTTTCAAAATTATTATATCCTTTTAAATTAGTCGTTCGTATATCGTATTTCGTAAAGAAAAAGAAGTCAGAAGACAGAATTCAGAATAAAAAAACAGAAATGTCATTGAGGTACGAAGTGACGAAGCAATCTCAAACTGAGATTGTCACGCTCTGATAATTCAGAGCTCGCAATTACAAAAATCTTAGTAAACTTATAGCCGATAACTGAAAACTGATTTTCTTCACGATATACGATATACGAAATACGATATACTAATTATGCTATCCGCAATTTCTATCTTCTTTATATTTTCCTAAAACAATTACTCCATTATGTCCGCCAAAGCCAAATGAATTGGAAATAGCGTAATCAACTATCTTCTTTTCACTTTTATTTGGCACATAATCTAAGTCACACTCCGGATCCGGTGAGTTGTAGTTTATGGTAGG
>JADBKX010000001.1:3232-15426 GCA_014894735.1 Candidatus Sediminicultor sextus
TATGGTAGGCATCAGCAGTCATGCCAAAACCAAATATTTCGGCATAAATATTAGCATTTCTCTCTTTTGCGTGCTGTAAAGTTTCCAGGATTAATATTCCGGCACCTTCTCCCATAATAAATCCGTCTCTCTCCTTATCAAAAGGTTTGGAAGCATTTTTAGGATGGTCATTTTGAGTAGATAAGGCTCTCATTTTGCAAAATCCAGCTAAAGCCATAGGGGTAATTGCAGCCTCTGTACCTCCGCTAATAATTGTTTGAGCATCTCCTTGCTGCAAAAGTTTGAAGGCTATTCCAAGAGCATGAGTAGATGATGCACAAGCAGTAGTAATAACCGCATTAGGTCCTTTAGCCCCGATTTTTATAGCTATTTCCCCTGCGGATATATTGGAAATCATCATAGGTACAAAAAATGGACTTACTCTTCCCGGCCCTTTTTCCAACAATATTTTATGTTGTTTTTCAAATGTTCCTATACCGCCTATACCTGAACCAATTATAACTCCCGTTAAATAAGAATCCTTTTCGGTAATCTTCAATTTAGAATCCTCAAGAGCCAACATTGTTGCAACAATTGAAAATTGAGTGCTTTTATCCATTCTGTTTGCTTCTTTGATAGATATGTAACTTGTATAATTGAAATCTTTTACTTCTGCTGCTATTTTAGTAGGATATTTTTCGGTATCGAAATAACTTATCCTATCGATACCACATTCTCCCTGAATTAAGGATTGCCAAAATTTATTTTTCCCAATTCCTATGGGAGTAACCGGACCTAAACCGGTTATTACCACTCTATTTTTCATTATTTTATTTACCACCGTCACTAAATAATTACTTTTACTAAATTTATATTTTAATTAAGGGTCGGATAAATCTCCGACCCTTAATTAATTAGACATTAATCTTAATTACCTACCATTATTCTTAATACATATTTTTTAAAAAATAAATATAAAAAATACTTATGCATATTTTATATTTATATTCTTATTTGCTTAAGTATTTAATCGCATCTCCAACAGTCTTAATTTTTTCTGCATCTTCATCTGGAATTTCTATATCAAATTCTTCCTCGAAAGCCATTATCAGTTCAACTATATCTAAAGAATCTGCACCCAAATCATCTACAAAAGAAGAATCTTCCGAAATTTTACTTTCATCAACTCCTAATTGATCTACGATTATCTTTTTTATTTTATCCATTGCCTCCATTCTATACTTTCACCTCCTTTCACATTACCATACCGCCATCGACATTTATAACTTGCCCGGTAATATAATTTGCTGCATCAGAAACTAAAAAATACACCACTTTAGCGACATCTTCCACAGTACCCAATCTTTTTAAAGGGATATGTTGTTGGAGATCTTGTCTAACTTTTTCCGGTAATTTCTTAGTCATATCTGTCTCGATAAATCCAGGCGCAATAGCATTTACATTTATATTTCTTAAGGCAAGTTCTTTTGCCATTGATTTAGTTAATCCTATTATCCCCGCTTTTGATGCGGCATAATTAACCTGTCCGATATTTCCTATCAATCCGATAACTGAGGATATATTTACAATTTTATCAGTGCTCTTTTGCCTCATCATATATTTTGCCACAGCTTTGGAACAATTAAAAGTACCTTTTAGATTTATTCTTATCACTGCATCCCAATCCTCTTCTTTCATCCTGATTAAAAGAGAATCTCGGGTTATTCCAGCATTATTTACTAATATATCTATTTTCCCAAATTTATTTATAATCTCCTTCATCATTCTATTAACTTCATCAAATACAGTTATATCAGCTTTTATCCCAATCGCTATATTACCACTTTTTTTGATTTCCGCCAAAGTTTTATCAATTTCATTTTTTGGTAGAATATCATTAACAACTATATTTGCCCCATGATTGGCCAATTCCTGGGCGATAGCTTTACCTATTCCCCGAGCTGATCCGGTAATTAAAGCAACCTTTCCAGATAGTCCCATTTTATAAGACCTCCTTCATTTTTTCAACTACATTTTGAAGAGAATTTGAATCAAATACATTAAAGACTTTAGACTCGGGAATAATTTGCTTAATTAATCCCTTCAACACCTGCCCGGGGCCTACCTCTATAAAATAATTAATACCTCCGGAATATATTTTTGTTATAGAATCAACCCACTTTACAGGATGAGTCATTTGTTTGATTAGAGCTGATCTAACCTCTTCTTTATTGTGAATATAATCAGCACTAACATTGCAATTTATAGGTATTTTAGGATTATCTATTTTTACTTTTTCCAAATATCTTGCTAAGTTCTCTTGGGCTGTCTTCATAAATGATGAGTGAAAAGGAGCACTTACTTTTAAAGGTATTGTCATCCTCGCTCCTTTCTCTTTGGCCATTACAGAAAACTTTTCCAATGCTTTAATTTCACCGGAAACTACAATTTGAGTCGGAGAATTATAATTAGCAATTTCTACTATCCCAATATCCTTAATTTTTTCACACAATTTACATATCTCATCTTTTTCTAAGCCGATGATTGCTAACATTGAACCAGTTCCTGCCGGAGTGGCACTCTGCATGTATTCTCCTCTTTTCCTTACTAACTTCACTGCATCTTCAAATTTAATAGCAGAACTAGCTACCAGTGCTGAATATTCTCCCAAACTATGTCCGGCAACGATAGAAGGCCTAATATTATTTTTTCTTAACAACCTGCACAAAATTGTACTGATAGTTAAAATGGCAGGTTGAGCATTAACCGTATTTGTTAATTCTTCTTCTGGTCCTTCGAAACAGACTTTACCAATATCTACCCCTTCTTTTTTTAGAGCTTTATTAGCTATATTAAATAAAATATTTGCTTCCGGGTAATTCTCTATTAAATCTTTTCCCATTCCTATTTTTTGAGAACCCTGACCGGGAAATACAAAAGCTATTTTGTTCATTATCTATTGTGTAACTCCTTTTCAAATATATATTATCGAGATTATTTAATCCATTTTAAGACAATGGCTCCGCTAGTTAGACCAGCACCAAATGCGGTCAGCACGACAATGTCACCACTTTTAATCTTACCTTCTTTTACTGCTTCATCAAGAGCAATCATAACAGAAGCAGCTGAGGTATTTCCATATTTATTTAAATTTACAAAAACTTTATCTTTTTTTATTTTTAAAACTCTTGTCAGGGCAGAAATAATTCGGATGTTTGCTTGATGCGGAATAAAACAATCTACATCTTCTACCGAAAGATTACATTTACCCAAAGTTTTTACAGTTGTCCTTTTCATGTTCTTAACCGCAAGCTTAAATACTTCATTTCCTTTCATCTTAACATAATGCATTTTCTTATCTACCGTTTCATGGGAAGCAGGGTTTTTAGAAAGCCCGGCTGGTATCATAATCAAATCATCGTACGACCCATCTCCTGTCAAACAACCGGAAAAAATTCCTTTCTCCTGGTCGGCTTTTAAAACAGCTGCCCCTGCTCCATCGCCAAAAAGAATACAAGTATTCCTGTCAGTCCAGTCAACAAATTTTGAGAGAGCATCTGCCCCAATTACTAAAACATTATCATAAAAACCGGTAGCAATATACTGCCAAGCAGTAATTAAGGCATAAACCGCGCCAGTACAGCCTGCTTGCAGATCAAAGGTTGCGGCATTTACAGCCTTAATTCTCTTTTGAACCAAGCAAGCGGTAGCTGGAAAAATCATATCCGGAGAATTGGTAGCAACAATGATTAAATCAATCTCCTCCGGTTTAATATTTGAATCTTTTAGCGCTTTCAAAGCTGCCTTTGCAGCTATATCTGAGGTTGTTTCATTATCTTCAGCTATACGGCGTTCAGCAATACCGGTTCTGGTGACAATCCATTCGTGATTTGTATCCACCATTTTTTCCAAATCTTCATTGGTTAGAACTTTTGTGGGAACATAAGAACCTGTTCCAATTATTTTAACATTTTTTGTATTTTTCATTAATTAGTATTCTCCCCTTCTTGTTAGTAAACTATTTTCTTTGTATTTATATCTCTTTAAAGTGCTCGACTATGTGAGCATCAATAAATTTACCGGTATTGAGTATAGCATTTTTAAAAGTTTTTGCTTTAGACCGTCCATGACATATAAAGCATAATCCGTTTACACCTAATAGGGGAGATCCGCCATATTCTGTATAATCGGTCATTTTTACCAAATTCATAAATTTTTCCTTTAATTTATCCATTTCTTGATTTTGGGGAAGTTGGCTTATTACCATACTATTAACCTCAGTTAAAAGCAATTTTGCTAAACCTTCAAGAGATTTTAATAGTATGTTGCCAGTAAATCCATCACATACTACTACATCTACTTTCCCCTTAAAAATATCCTTACCTTCGATATTCCCCACGAAATTAATATTGGCATTTTTTAAACTTTTATAAGCATTTTGAGCGAATTTATTTCCTTTATTTTCTTCCTCGCCAATATTTAGCAATCCTATTTTTGGATTTTCTATTCCTAAAATATATTTTGCGTATTTGCTTCCTATAAAGGCAAACTGGGGTAGATGTTCCGGCTTGCAATCAACATTTGCACCCACATCTAATAACAATACTTTTCCTTTTGCCGAGGGCAATATGGCACCAATGGTTGGACGGCGTATTTGAGGGATACACCCTAACTCCAATAATGCCGCGGCCATAATCGCCCCGCTATTTCCGGCAGAAATAAAAGCATCAGCTTGATTATTTTTTATTAATTTCGTGCCTATCACAATAGAAGAATCCCTTTTATTCCGTATAGCATCTAAAGGAAACTCACCTGTTTCAATATATTCTTTACAATTTATGACCGATAATTTATCTTTTTTATATTTATATTTTAATAACTCTTTTTTGACTTTCTCCATATCACCTAATAAAATAATCTCTAAGTCTCTTTCTTCTAAGGCCAAAATTGCGCCTTTCACAACTTCTTCGGGGGCATAATCCCCTCCCATGGCATCAAGGGCTATTTTCATTTAAGCTTTCTCCTTTTTTACTTTATCGTTAATCGAAAAAATTACTAATTTTCCCGTAAATACTTCCTTTTGATCAGACTTTACGTGTACTGATACTAAATATTTATTACCTCTACTACGAGCAACTCTTGCCTTGGCAACCAAAGTTTCTCCGGCATATACTGGTTTTTTGTAACTTAATCGGGCAATTCCCGTTAAGGCAACTTCTGTATCAATGATGGAAATTGCTAATGAATCGGCTAAAGAAAAGATATAGTGACTTCGAATTATTCCGGTTCTTCCAAAAGCCATATCTTTTGTAGTCTTCAAGATAGCAATTCCGTTTTTTCCTAACTCTATATCTATTAATTCTCCGATTATCTCTTCTTTTTTTAGAGATTTTACCTTATCCTTGGAAGAAGTGTTTTTGGCAACCTGTACTATTCGTTTTCTCATTTCGGGAATCCCCATTTCCAGTCGATCTAATCGAATGGTTTGCACACTGATGTTAAATAATTCAGCAAGTTTTTTATCAGATAAAAATGGGTCCTTCGAAATATATTCCTTTATTCTTTTTTGCCTTTCTAATTTACTTAAATTTCGAATCATTTTCCCAGCCACCTATTTTATATTTATTAATAGCACCTATTATTAGCAACTACTAATTGTAAGTATTATACATTAAGCGTATCTAAAAATCAAACATATTTCTTATTTGATACAGAAATAAAAAAGTGCCACATTTTAATAAATTAACTGTGGCACTTTTTTACATCTAATAATAACGATATTTATAATTTATTTCTTTTTATCTTTTTTTTCAGAAGATGAAATAATTTCTTTTCCATTATAATAACCACATTCAAGACATGCTCTGTGAGGCAATTTCATCTCATGGCATCTAGGACATTCCTCTAAGTTTACTTCATTCAAATTCCAGTGCGTACGTCTCTTATCTCTTCTTGATTTGGATGTTTTTCTTTTTGGCACCGGCATAACGCATACCTCCTTATTCTGTAATATAAATTAATTTTATCGGAATTTCCTTTTTTCCCGTAAAGCCTAATTATTCGTTAGTGAATAGTCGTTAGTCGTTAGCTTCAAATACAAGTTTACAGTTATTAATTTACAGTTATTATAAGAGATTATGATAACACAACTTTAACACACTTTGAGTTTTTTAATAACTGGCAACTTGTAACTTGAAATTTAAAACCCATAACTTATTAATTATTAACTTGTTTTATTTACTAAATGCTATTCACTATTCACTAACGACTAATATAATATCTTAATAACTTTAAAAGTATATAATTTCTTATTGAAAAAAGCAAATTATTTTTGATTTTTTTTATTGTTTCTATTAGCCTTTATTTTAAATAAATCAGGCTTTTTTTTACATTCTTTTTCGAAGGATCTTTCTCTCATTAAATTTTTATAATCTTTATCTTGAAAAGTATATTTAAAGTTAGTATGAACATCATAAGTACCTTCCAGCAGGGCTGCCACATCTTCCACAAAGACTAATTCTTCGTCGGTGGGGATAATAAATATCTTTACTGGGGAATCATCGGCAGAGATATCAAGTTCAGCATTCCTGGTTCTGGCTATTTTATTCTTTTGGGGGTTATATTTAATTCCTAAGTTATCTAAACCTTCTAATACCTTTTCTCTGATAGTATCACTCAACTCCCCTACTCCAGCGGTAAAGACCAGGGCATCTACTCTTCCTAAAGCGGCAGTATAGGCACCAATATATTTCTTCAGTCGGTAGGATTCCATTTCGATGGCCAACTGAGATCTTTTGTCCCCTTGGGAGGCTGCTTTTATCACATCTCTTCTATCTATATACTTACCGGTTATACCCAATATTCCACTCTTCTTATTAAGTATAGTATCCATCTCTTGGGGAGAATAACCTTCCTTCTGCATAACATAGAAGTCCAGAGCGGCATCATGGTCTCCCGCTCTGGTACCCATAATGGCTCCCTCTAAAGGGGTAAATCCCATACTGGTATCATAAGAAAGACCATTTTTCACTGCATTTATACTTACTCCATTTCCGATATGGCAGCTGATTAAGTTACATGTAAAGGGGTCTTTACCCAGGAGAACAGCTGCCCTTTTAGCAACATATAATAATGAAGTGCCATGAAAACCATATCTTCTTATCCCGTATTTTTCATACCAATGGTAGGGTACGGCATAATTATAGACATAGTTAGGCATAGTCTGATGCCAGGCAGTATCCATAATGGCCATATGGGGAATATTAGGTAATAGTTCCATGGCTGCCTCAATGCCCATAATATTAGGGGGATTATGCAGGGGAGCGAGTCCGGCAAGTTCTTTAAATGTTTTTAGGACTTCCGAGTTGATGATTACCGATTTGGAAAATTTTTCACCCCCGTGAACTACCCTATGGCCGATAGCGGAAATATCTGATAAATCCTTTATAGCACCATATTCTGGATGAACAAGGCTATCTATAATTAATTTTATAGCTTCTTTATGAGTAGGACAATTGTGCTCTATGGTAATTTTTTCTTTATGATTGACCTCATGGACACAGAAAGAATCTCCTATGGTGACTCGCTCTACTATACCTTTGGCAATTATTTCCTGTTTTTCCCAATTATAGAGTTGATATTTTACAGAAGAACTGCCGCAGTTAAAAGATAAAATGATCATAGTTTTTCCCTCCCAATCTTTTGCCTTTATTTAAACTTGACAATTTATTTCTAAATATTTTTAGCCGGTTCGACGTATCGTAGGCCCACCTCTTAATCTTAATTTTCTCCACGCAATACTCGATACTCGATGTTAATTACTATTCACTAACGACTAATCTATATATTTATACTTCACCTGCTTGTAATACGGTAATTGCTACTACATTAACTATGTCTTCGGCACTACAACCGCGAGAAAGGTCATTAACCGGTTTTCTCATCCCCTGAGAGATGGGACCTATGGCTTCAGCTTTAGCTAATCTTTCTATTAATTTATAAGCAATGTTTCCAGAATTTAGATCGGGGAATATCAGGACATTAGCTTTTCCGGCAATTTTACTGTTTGGAGCTTTTCGCTCTCCGATTGAGGGAATCAATGCAGCATCAGCCTGAAGTTCTCCATCAATAAGTAACTCCGGCTTCTTTTTTTTGGCAATTTTAGTAGCCTCGATTACTTTATCAACTAAAGGATGTTTGGCACTACCCTTAGTGGAAAAAGATAACATTGCTACTTTTGGTTCAAAGCCAACCAATGCTTTTCCGGTTGCAGCGCTGGCGATAGCAACATCGGCAAGCTGTTCGGCATTTGGTTCCGGATTTAAAGCACAATCAGCAAAAACGATGATTCCCTTTTCTCCATAAGGGCAATCAGGTACCACCATAACAAAAGAACTGGAAACAATATTTATACCAGGGGCAGTTTTTATAGTCTGTAGAGCTGGCCTAAAAACATCTCCTGTGGCATTAATAGAACCGGCAACCAAACCATCTGCATCATCATGATAGACCATTAATGCACCAAAATAAAGAGGATTTTCCAATAATTGATAAGCTTCGTCTAAGCTTACTCCTTTATTTTTACGAATTTGGTAATATGATTCAGCATATTCTTTCAATTTTTCCGAATCTCTGGGGTTTATTATTTTAATCTTATTTGATAAATCAATTCCCAGTTCTCGGGCTTTAGACTTAATATTTTCTTCTCTTCCTAAAAGTATTAAACTGGCAAAACCTTCATTAATAATAGTTTCTGCCGCTTTAATCATCCGCGGCTCTTCACCCTCCGGAAGCACAATAATTTTAGGATTTTTTTTAGCTTTTTCTCGAATAAGTTGTGATAATTTCATCTATTTTCTCCTTTTAATTAATATTTATTAATATAGCTATTAGTGTGGTATTTGGAGAAAGAAAAGAATAGTTTTAATTACTATCTATTCTATCTTCTTTTCTCTGGTACTTTTCTTTCTATTTCTTTACGCAATATGCGTACGATATACGAGATATAGATATATTACTATCAATTTTATTGCAAATTTTGTATAATTATAACATAAAATATTTTTTAAATCGAGAAATCTTATGAAAATATTAGGAATAATTACTGAATATAATCCTTTTCACAATGGCCATCTTTACCATCTTTTTAAAGCAAAAGAAATAACCCGAGCAGATTATGTAGTAGCAGTCATGAGTGGAAATTTTCTGCAGAGAGGAGAGCCGGCAATTATAAATAAATGGGCTCGAACAAAGATGGCATTAAATGCCGGTGTTGATCTGATAATTGAACTCCCTTTTGTTTTTTCTACTCAGGATGCAAACGGTTTTGCCTTTGGAGCAGTAAAATTACTTGATTCGCTCAAGGTTATAGATTATTTATGCTTTGGTTGTGAAACTGATAACCTTGATACCCTTTACTCTATAAGTAATTTTTTACATGTTGAACCACAGAAATATAAAGAGTTGATAGTATGTAATAGTAAAAACGGATACGAATTTCCCAAAGCAAGGAGCCAGGCCTTATGTGAATATCATAGAATATTCGGAATAGAAGGTTTAGAAAAAATATCAACTTTAGAGTTAAGTAAATTATTAAAATACCCCAACAACATTTTAGCTTTAGAATATATAAAACATCTATTAAATTTAAAGAGTAAAATCAAGCCTATAGCCATAAAAAGAATAGGAGCAAGCTATCATCAAAAAAACATTAAAGGTAAAATTTCCAGTGCTACCTCTATCAGAAATGAAATACTAAATAACTTGAACTTGAGCTCCCCTAAAACCGACCTTTTTATGCTAAATGATAAAATAAAATCAACCATTCCTCCATCAGGATTTTCTGTATTAGAGAGTGAATTAAGAGAAGGCAGAGGTCCTATTACCCTCGACTCTTACCGGCAATCTATTTTTGCTATATTGAGAAGAATGTCATCGGATGATATTTCCCGTATTCATGGAGTAACCGAGGGATTGGAAAATAGAATAAAGAAAGCATCTTTAAAATCTTATACCATTGAACAACTAATTAATGCAATTAAAACCAGGAGATATACCCGTACTAAAATTCAACGCATAATTTTGCACATTATGATGAATCTATCCAAAGAAGATATAACCATATTCAATAAGTATGGATCTTTGTATGCAAGGGTTTTGGGATTCTCTAAAAAAGGGAAAACTCTATTAAGAGCTATTAAAAAAAATTCTTCTACGCCTTTAATCAGTAAGTTATCAAATTATTTAAGGCAAATAATTTTCGAGAAAAATAATCGTGTTCGAAATAGATTAGTGAAGATGCTTGATTATGACATTCTTGCTACTGATATATATGTTCTTGGAAATAAAAAAGCAGAAGATAGAACGGCTCGACTTGATTTTACTCACAAAATAGTAATAAAAAAAGACTAAATTATTTCTTATCATCTATAATAATTTTTCATTTTTATAATTTTATTAATTCCATTATTGCATCATCAAAATCATCAACCGGAATGATTCTAATACCATGACTGAATTTAAGAGCTTCTGGGTAATTTTTTTGAGGCACTAAAAATACGCCAGCTTTATGTTTTTTTGCAGATATTATTTTTTGTTTAATTCCATCTACTTCGGTTATTCTCCCATCCATAGTTAAATTACCGGTACCGGCGATCAACAAACCACTGCTTAGATCATTTTCGGTTAATTGATTCAATATTTCTAAGGCAATCATTAGACCAGCAGAAGGTCCTTTTATCTTTTCTAAATTTATTTCTATTTTTAAAGGGAACCTGCATTGAAGATCTTTAGTATCAGCATAGATACCCATCCCTATTCTTTCTGTTTCCTCATTAGTATTAGGAAGTTCAATAAGAGGAATTGATGTTGAATAAGTATTATTATCTCTTAAAAAAGTAATTTTAACCATTTGGTTCGAATTACAACTTCTGATAATTTCTGAAAATTCTTCCAGAGTGTAAACCGGTTGCTTATCAATTTTTGTAATAACATCACCCGGTAATAATTTATTTTTTGCCGGACTGTTATCCAATATTCCGTTAATCAATATTCCTCGTCCTGATATTTCCGGCGAATATCCTGCTTTCCTTATAGCTACAACTTTGGAAATCATCTGGCTTTCCAGCATTAATTTTTCCATTATATTAATATAATCTTTTTGTTTCATATTCAATAATATTTCATCATCCCTATTTTTTAAATCGATATTAGGGTCAAAAAATCCATAAATATATAATAATAAATTGGCTTTTATTATAGCGGTTGAAGTGAGGAGAAATTGGCCTTTAGCGTCTTTTTCGCCGTTTTCTACCGTAATATTTTTACTAAGATTGATGGCCTGCCCGGGAATTATCAGGAAATAGGGAGTAGGGATTAGATTAAGTAAGATTAGAACTGTGATTATAATAATTAAAAAATATCTTTTAAAATAGTACATTGTTTCTCTTTATTGTCCAGATAGATATTTACTCCGATTCAATAATAAATATTTTCACTAAAAAAATTGCTAAAGTTCTTTTTTAAACTTTTTTATTGAAAAATAATGTCTTTAACTTATTCTCTACAATTTCCGGGACTAACTGGGATATGTTACCATTTAAACTCGCTATTTCTTTAACTATACTGGAATTTAAATAAGAATACTTAGAACAAGTAACCATAAAAATTGTTTCAATCTCCGGAGCAAGTCTTTTATTCATTAAAGCCAGTTGTGATTCATGTTCAAAATCTGAGATGGCTCTCATCCCCCTGATGATAATATTTGCTTTATTTTTTCTCACAAAATCAGTTAATAAACCGGAAAATGACAGCACTTTAACATCCTCCAAATCCTTGATGGCCTCTTTTATCATATCTACTCTTTCTTGGGCTGAAAACAAAGTTGATTTTTTAGAATCGACGGCTACTGCTACAATTAATTTATCAACAATTTTTATGGTTCTTTCAATAATATTTAAATGGCCATTAGTAATTGGATCAAAACTACCTGGATAAACGGCAATTTTCATTTTTCCCTCCTTTTATTTTTAGTCGATAGTATATACTCGATACTATATCTGAACGAGATACGATTCACGAGATACTAGATACGATTTTATTCTGGCTACTGACTTCTGTATTCTGTCTTCTGTTTTTTAACCAGGTAACCAAGTAACTAACTAACTTTATTTAGATATTAACATAATCGTAAAATGATAGATAGCACTCTCCGTATC
>JADBKX010000134.1:0-1152 GCA_014894735.1 Candidatus Sediminicultor sextus
TTCCGAAATCTATCCAGAAATCACTAAGTGTAAAAACAGGTGTACCCATTAAAGCATTTTCAATCTGTAATCTAATGCCGGCTTTTGTATTTTCATTAATTTCAGCTTCAAACCATAATCTTGTCCTGTCGACTAGAGTTGCAGGACCCATAGCAGGCAATACAACTTGATTATATGTTACTCTGAATTCACCGGTTATTTTAAGTGGTTCAAAGAAGTAGTCGTACCGAGCTACTTTTGCTTCTAAGGCAGCAATAGCTGCAGAGTTGGCACCGACAGCAGCCTCTAAATCAGCTACAGTTACTCCCAAGCTGGCTAATTCATCAGCAAATTCAATAGCTAATTTCTCCAATATGGCTACATCTTCGGCGGAGGCAAAGCCCATGCTGTCAATATTGGCCACCACTCGAGCTATTGCTTCGGCAAATTCGTAACGAGTCAACATTCTATTGCCACCAAAGGTACCATCGGGATAACCTATGACAACACCCCTTGCAGCTAAGTAGTCGACTGCATCATAGGCCCAGTGGTTTAAAGGAACGTCTACAAAAGGATTAGCAAGTACTGGAAGTGCAAAAGCTAAAACTAATACTAAAACTAATACTAATTTCTTCATTTTTTTTCTCCTTGGTTTTTTTATATTTCCAGCTAGTTTTATCTTAAGGAGAATTTATTGATTGAGTATCCAATGTTTCCTCATTCATATCTTCCCTTTTTAGATTACTAACTGGTTTTTTATATCATCTCTACTTGAATCAAAGCAGGTCCAAGATTTTTTTCACCTCCTTTCTCCCTACTTTAACCAATCCGAGATGATATAGTTGTATATTATTTTTTCATATTAACTCTACAATACTACATCGATGTTTAGAAATCCTTCTTTTTTTTGAAAATATTTTAAAATATTTTCAATATTTCCTCAAGCCCATATTTTATATGGTACTTTTTGTACAAATAATCGGTTACAGTATTATATTTTTGTTACTTTTGTTCTTATTATAATTGTTAATGTATTGCAATGTCAAATAAATTTGCATTTTGTATCTTGTTAAGAATAAGTTATCTGGTTAATTAGCTGCCTGGTTAGTTGGTTAAGAAAAAAATCAGGAGCCACTTTTGTAAGGGCACAATGAATTGTACCCTGGTCACTTT
>JADBKX010000134.1:1252-3437 GCA_014894735.1 Candidatus Sediminicultor sextus
ATAACTATAATATATCAATATAGAAGAGATTAATATTGTAATTAATATCAGCCAGTAGTTACAGGAGAAATTGGTTTGGCTTCCATCCTCACTCTTAGGGGTCCTGTTCTCCAAGTATCATCAATTGAGATTACAGTAACTTTCATTGTTGTGCCTGATTCTACGATAGTTCTAACTGTATCATATAAATTAGTTGCAGATACAGCCCCTACAAAACTCGTTTTGGGATCAGGAATTATCCCCTCTTTCACGGCAATAATATTCACTTTTCTTAGAAGAGATAAAAGTTTATTTTCCACTTCACTATACACTTCTGTACTTTCAATTTCCTCGGAAATAATTTCTTCATTTACTTTAAAGACTAGTTTATTTTCTAAAAGGGAGAAATGTGCTACTATAGGTTCTCCTTCAATCACGTTTATAGAAGATAAAAGTCTTACAATCATCTCTTTATCACTATCATATATCTTTTGGGTTATATCTTCAAATTCTTCCTGGGAAATAATAAATGCCTGATTGGTTCTCTCATCTTTTTTGGCTCCCATAGCTAATACTTTATTGGAAGCTTCGTTTAAAAATCTAATTAACTCTTTCTTTATTTCTTCAATCGGTCTTTGTCCTTGAATAATAGTCAACGCAATCTGTTCGTCAGACCCAAAAATAACCTCTCCTTCTCTAATCCAGGCAATTCCAGAGTAAAGTGCTTTGATGGTGGCATTTAATTCTTCCACTTCCTTATCCAGCTTATCTTTTTCTTCTATTAACCCGTCTCTAATTTTCGATAATTCTTCCAATTGACTTATTTTGTTCTTTATGTCTTCAGATAATTTCTGATATTTCTCATCTATTTCTTGTAGTTGAGCATTTTTCCCCTTTAATTCTTCTTTGGTAGAGGATAACTGCATGTTTCCTAACTCTACTTCCTGGGACAAGGAGGAGAGTTTTTGCTTTAACTCTTCCATTCCGAATAAGGCGGTTCTAACATCATTGGAGGAGATGGCAAGTATGGTTATGGTAATAATGGCGATTAAAATACCACTAATTACTGTAACAAATATGGCGGTATAGTGGGGACGTAATCCAAAGATGGTTACTCTTTTTTTGCCTATTTTAAGGCCTACCCAGTCACCGACAAAGGCAATTAATCCGCTGATTATGACCAGTGTGGATACTAAAATAAGACTGTACATGTTTTCTAAATTCTCCAATTTACCAATTGGCCAATTGACCAATTAAATTAAGGGTTACAAGTTGCGAGATACACGGTGCAAGTTTATTCATTCTACCAGTCAATTATGTAATAAGTAATGTGTTTACTATACATTATCCGTAATTTTTTCACTTCTGGTTTTTTCTTTCTTCACTATATACTATATACTAAATGCTATATACTAATTTATAAATTAAATCTCTCCCCCAGATAGATTTTGCGGGTGATTTCACAATTGGCTACCTTCTGGGGAGTTCCTGAAGTCAGTATTTTTCCGTTGTGCATAATATAAGCTCGATCGGTAATTTTAAGAGTCTCTCTCACATTATGGTCGGTAATTAATATCCCTAACCCTTTCTCTTTTAGATAAGAAATTATTTCCTGGATATCATAAACGGCAATTGGGTCAACACCGGTAAAGGGTTCATCAAGCAGCATAAAAGAAGGTGAACTGGTTAAAGTTCGAGCTATTTCTACCCGGCGTCTTTCTCCTCCAGAGAGCATATACCCTTTGTAATCAGCGAGATGGTCTATTTCCAGTTCCTTTAATAAGGAATAGCATCTTTCTCTCCGTTCATCTCTCTTGACTCCCAAAGATTCTAAAATTAAAAGGAGATTTTCTTCTACGGTAAGCTTGCGAAAGATTGAAGGTTCCTGGGCTAAATAACCCAAACCCATCCTGGCTCTCTGAAACATAGGGATTTTGGTAATTGCTTTGCCGTTAAAAGACACTTTCCCTTTATCCGGAGCTATTAAACCCACTACAATATAAAAGGTAGTGGTTTTTCCTGCCCCATTTGGTCCTAAAAGACCTACTACCTCGCCTTTGTTAATCTCTAAGCTAATATCATCAACTACTCGTCTTTTTCGGTAAATTTTTACTAAATTTTCTGTCCTTATTCCCTGCACGATTTTCTCCCTTAAACTGCCGTAAAGAGAAGCTCTGCAGAAGCTGCCAGATGGTCATCCACATAG
>JADBKX010000075.1:0-1494 GCA_014894735.1 Candidatus Sediminicultor sextus
GCCACATATAAAGTTCCAATATAGGATAGTAAAGCATAAACAATGGCTACATCAATATAAATGACTTCTTCATAGGCTGCGCCTACAAGGATCATTCCCGCTACCACTAAAGTATTTATGGTATCTAAGGCTACTACTCTATCAGGAACGGTGGGCCCGAGGATCAATCTAATTAAAGATAAGAACATAAATAACAGCAATAATCCACCAGGAATAATAAAAATTTTAAAAAATTCGTTCATTCTGCAATCCTCCTTATCCACTGAGGGAAAGTACCACAGATATCAGATGTAGTAGGGGTTAAAGTAGTAACATTTATCCAATGAATATATAAGTCATTAGTTTTTTCATCAATATCTACAGTTAGGGTTCCAGGTGTAAGAGTAATAGAATCTGCTAATAAAGTGATACCTAAATCAGTTTTTAATCCCGGAGAAATTTTTACTATACCGGGATTTATTTTCCCAGTTATTACCCGATAGGCTACATCGATATTACACTTAATCATAGACCAGAAAAATGGTCCGATAAAATAAATCAAAAAAATTAACCATCTGATTGGGTTCAGTACCTTATAATTTCTTTTTTGGAATAAAACTTTTGCCGATAGGAAAGCTACGATAAGAGATAAAATAATCCCGGTTACAAATTCAAAAACGCTCCATAATCCTAATATTTCACCGCTACTTACCGTAAGAAGGAAATAACCGATCAAACTAAGTAAAAAGGTTACTATAAAACCTATCATTCTTTCACCCCTCTTAACTTAAATTAACAAAGAAAAGTATAACATTTTATTTTATTCAATTCAAAGTTTTTTTAAAAAATTTTGAATATTTTATTCTATCTCAATATCTTCAATATATAAATCTTCACCGGAAATTATATCTATCTCCAGGCTTTGACATTTCGAACATATAAAATGATCTTTTTTAATCTCGAAAATTTTGTTACATTCTCGGCATTTCCCTAATAAGGGCGACAATATTATTTTCAAAGATGCTTCTTCTGCAATGGTGCCTTGGCTAAAATTATTGAAGGCGAACTCTAAAGCAGCTTGGTTTACTCCGGTAAATTCTCCAATTTTTACTCTGATAAGAGTTATCGTATTCGCTTTGTATTCTTTGGCTTTTTCTAGGGCAATAGTTAATAAATTTTGAGCAATTGAACCTTCATGCATATTTTTCTCCCTAATTTAGTCAACCAGTCTCCCGGTCCACCGGTCTGCCATTTTTCTAATTTTTTGATAGGTAAATTAATTGGGCAATTGGCAAATGGGTAAATTGGCAAATTAATATTAACTAGATACTATTCACTCAATGCTAACGAGTAAGATTTCAACAAAAAGAGGAAGTCATCTCTTCCTCTTTTTGTTGAAATCTTTATTGGTGCCGGGAGGGGGATTTGAACCCCCACAAGCAAGAAGCTCACCAGCCCCTCAAGCTGGCGCGTCTACCTATTCCGCCATCCCGGCAAAATCTTAATATAATTAAA
>JADBKX010000075.1:1594-14814 GCA_014894735.1 Candidatus Sediminicultor sextus
GCTACATAATGTCCGCCATTTATATCAATTAATTTAGGTTCTTCCTGGCTGCAAATTGGTTTAGCATATTTACATCTTGGATGAAAACGACAGCCCGCAGGTGGTTTAAAAGGACTTGGAACATCTCCCTCTAAAACAATCCTTTGTCTCTTAAGAGTAGGGTCAGGAATAGGAACAGCTGAAAGAAGCGCTTCTGTATAAGGATGTTGAGGATTATCATATAATTCATAAGTAGAGGTCAGCTCTACAATCTTACCCAAATACATTACTGCAACTCTATCAGAAATATGTTTTACCACACTCAAATCGTGGGCAATAAACAAATAAGTAAGCTTAAATTTTTCTTGTAAATCTTCTAATAAATTTATTACTTGAGCTTGGATAGAAACATCAAGTGCAGATACGGGTTCATCACAAATGATTAATTTAGGATTCAGAGCCAAAGCTCGGGCTATTCCGATTCTTTGTCTCTGCCCTCCGCTAAATTCATGAGGATACCTTCTTACATGCCCTGCATTTAAGCCCACCGTTTCTAATAAATCCTTGACTTTTTCCTCTTTTTCTTTTTTATTCTTTGCAATCTTATGAATAATTAATGACTCTCCTACTATATCACCTACAGTCATTCGAGGATTTAGAGAACCAAAAGGATCTTGAAATATTATTTGCATATTACGCCTTGCTTTCCTGAGTTCCTCTTTACTTAATTTAAAGACATTTTCCCCTTCAAAATCTACCTCTCCGGCAGTGGGTTCTAAAAGTCTTATAATCGTTCTCCCCGCAGTAGTTTTACCACAGCCTGATTCTCCCACCAGACCTAAAGTTTCTCCCCCTTTAATATCAAAACTTACTTCATCTACCGCCTGGACATATCCTATTACCTTGGATAATATTCCCCCTCTTACGGGAAAATATTTTTTTAAATTTCTTACTTTGAGTAATAAATTGTTTTCCAATCCCTTTACCTCCAGTGTTCTAAGTCTTAAATTATAATCAATTTTGGGTAACACCTGCTGTTTCTTGAATAGTCTTAAAATTAATCGCTTTTTCTTTATTATACATCCAACACCGTGCAATATGGTTGCCTTCTATCTTTTCAAGTTCAGGTTCTTCTTTCTTACAAAGATCTATAACAAACTTACAACGGGGATGAAACTTGCATCCAGAAGGCAAAGCTAAAGGATCAGGAATTCCACCCTGAATAACTTCGAGTTTTTTTCCTGGTTTATCTGTTAGGCGAGGAATGGAATTTTGGAGAGCCATAGTATAGGGATGCCTCGGATTTTTAAAGATGGTTTTTACATCTGCATATTCTACCGCTTTACCAGCATATACAACTACTACATCCTGCGCTACTTCAGCAATTACGCCCAAATCATGAGTAATCATTAAAACTGACATACCAATTTCATCTTTTAATTTCTTTATCAGTTCTAAAATTTGAGCCTGGATGGTAACATCTAAGGCGGTTGTTGGTTCGTCTGCAATTAATAAATCTGGATTACAAGATAAAGCCATGGCAATCATTGCTCTCTGTCTTTGCCCTCCGCTTAATGCATGAGGATATTCATGAACTCTGGTTTCAGGAGAAGGCATGCTTACTAAGCTTAACATCTCTACGGTTTTCTTTAAGGCTTTTTCTTTATCTAATTTTTGATGGAGCACTATAGCTTCTGAAATCTGTGCACCAATAGTATATACAGGGTTTAAGGAGGTCATCGGTTCCTGGAAGATCATGGAAATATCGTTCCCTCTAATCTTTCTCATTTCTTCGGGGTTTTTCTTTAATAATTCTTCACCTTTAAACCAAATTTCACCGCTAACAATCTTCCCCGGTGGTTCCTGAATCAATCTTAATACGGAAAGAGCAGTAACGCTTTTTCCACAACCTGACTCACCTACCATACCCAGCGTTTCCCCTTTTCTTATTGTAAAATCAACACCATCAACTGCTTTAACCACACCATCATCAGTATAGAAATAGGTCTTTAAATCTTTAACCTGTAATAGTAAATCCTCCATTTACTTTTTTCCTCCATTAAACACTTATTTTTACATCATTCGCTTTAATTTTGAATTTTCTATCTTACCCGGAATTCTTGCTCTTTTAGCAATTGGCTTCCCTTCAATCTGGGTCCCAGCAAATACACCTTCCTCACAAAGAATTCCCCTCTATTTAATTAAACTAAGCAAAAGCGAAGAAAACATAAAAAGCACCGCTATAACAGTAGTAAGTTTCATTAAAAATGCTTCTTTGCCTTTCTTCCCTCCATAATCGGCAGTTGTCCCTCCACCAAAAATACCTGAAGCTCTACTTGACTTTCTATGCTGAAGTATCACTGCTAAAATCAAAGCTATGCTTATTGTAATCTGAATTATCATTAATGCTATAGGCACTTTATAACTCCTCTCATAAAAATTAGATTAAAATAGTTAAAGAGAAATCTCTCTGAAATCTTTAAATTTATTATATTTATTTATTCTCTCAACAATTTCGGTTTTTTATTTTAACACAATTATAGGTTAAGTTCAAGGTACATTCGTGTCTCGTATCTCATATAAAATACAGTAACAAGTAATATGTAATGAGTAATAAGATTAAATTTCTGAAATTAAAAGTTTACACTTACTTTATAATATTTCAGTTGCTTTTACTATTTGAGAGAAACTTAAAGCATATAAACTTGCTCCCCCAACTAAAGCTCCATCAATATCAGATTCATTCATAAACTCAGAAATATTCTGAGGGTTTACACTCCCACCATACAAGATTCTTATTCGCTCAGCTATTTTACTTCCATATTCGGAGGAAAATAGTTCCCTAATAAATTTAATTATTATATTGGCATCCTGTGAGCTACTAGACCTGCCTGTACCGATAGCCCATATAGGTTCATAGGCTACAATTATTCTTCCTGCTAAAGTAGAATCGATTTTTGAAAATAAAGCCTTAATCTCCTGTTCTATTATAGCCTTAGTTTCACCACCTTCCCTTTCCTTTAAATTTTCGCCTACACACACGATAGGTATAAGATTAACTGAAAGTGCGGCTTCGGTCTTCTTGGCAACCTCTTCAGAAGTCTCCTTAAAATATTGTCTTCTCTCGGAATGACCCAGTATAACATATTCACATCCCACATCTTTAAGCATCAGGGGAGATGTTTCTCCAGTAAATGCCCCTTTGGTTTCCCAATACATGTTCTGAGCTCCCAGAAGGATGTTTGTGCCATTAATTATCTCTTTTACCACCCAAAGAGAAGTAAAAGGTGGACAAACCACAATATCTACTCCTTTGATTCCACGAACAAAATCTTTTAGTTCTTTAACTAAAGATACTGCTTCTACGATATTTTTATTCATCTTCCAGTTTCCAGCAATTACTGGAATACGCATTATTTTAACCCCCACCTATTTCCAAATATATTTTATAAGATCTAAGATTCTACATGAATAAGCCCATTCATTATCATACCAAGCTATAATTTTAGCTAAATTACCATCTATTACCAGAGTAGACAATCCATCAACAATAGAAGAATAAGAGTTACCGTTAAAATCTATGGAAACTAAAGGTTCTTCAGTATAATCTAAAATTCCCTTTAAACTGCCCTGTGAGGCTTCCTTAAAAGATTGATTAATTTCTTCCGGACTTGTTTTCTTTCTTAGTAGCACTACTAAATCCACAACTGAAACATTGGGCGTAGGAACACGAAAAGCCATGCCTGTTAATTTTCCTTTTAATTCTGGGATTACTAAACTCGTTGCCTCTGCTGCTCCGGTAGTAGTTGGGATCATGGATAGAGCCGCTGCTCTGGCTCTTCTTAAGTCTTTATGTGGGAGGTCCATTAAATTCTGATCTGCAGTATAAGAGTGTATGGTAGTCATTACCCCTTTCTCGATTCCAAATATATCGTTTAGAACCTTTGCAACTGGCGCAAGGCAATTAGTTGTACAGGAAGCATTAGAAATGATATGATGTTCTTCAGGTATATACTTATCTTCATTAACACCTATTACTATAGTTATGTCCTCTCCTTTAGCAGGTGCAGATATAACCACTTTTTTTGCTCCAGCAGTTAAGTGTTTTGAAGCTCCTTCTCTATCTCTAAAAATCCCCGTAGATTCAATAACAACTTCTACCCCTAAATCTTTCCAGGGAAGATTAGAGGGATCCCTTTCACTCAATACTTTTAATCTTCTCTCTCCAACTAAAATATTATCATCTTCTAATTTTACTTCTGCTAATTTACCATGAACAGAATCATATTTTAATAGATGCGCTAATGTTTTAGCATCGGTTATATCATTTACTGCTACAAAATCTATTTCTTTTTCTTTTAACCCAGCTCTAAAAACATTCCTCCCGATCCTTCCGAATCCGTTAATTCCTACTTTTATGGTCATTTCTCTCCTCCTTATTTTTTGTTTTATGTTCTTCATAATATATAATACAAGATATTATCTTATTCTGGATTCTGGATTCTGACTCCTGAATTCCTTTTAACTAAATACTATTCACTATATACTAAATACTAGTTTACTAAATACTAAACCTTTTACGCAGATTAGAAGATGGTATTTTCAATATCTCTCGGTATTTAGCCACTGTTCGCCGAGAAATATTTACCCCGCCTTTTTCGCTCAATAAACCTGCTAACTTCTGATCACTACATGGTTTTAAACAATTCTCATTGCTGACATATTCTTTTATTAACTTTTTTATCTTATCGGTAGAGATAGTGCCTCCGCTTTTCTTGTCCACTCCTTTAGAAAAGAAAAATTTCATCTTAAGAAGTCCCCGAGGAGTTTGCACCATCTTGTTGTGAATCGCCCTTGACACAGTAGATTCGTGAATTTCTAATCTGTCTGCTAACTTCCTTAAAGTTAGGGGTTTTATATATAAAATTCCTTTATCTAAAAAACCCTTCTGATATTCTATTAAAGTTTCAGCAATACGATATATAGTTTTTTTTCTCTGCTCTATGCCCTTAATTAACCACTTGGCAGAATTTAATTTTTCTTCAACATATTTTTTAGCATCTTTGATCTCATGGTCAGAAATGCTTCCCTTTTTAATTAGTTTTCCTTTGTCATAAGGGGAAATATTATTACCTGCCTCTAAAATCGTTTTATAGCGAGGATTTATCTCTATTTGAGGCAAATAAGTATCATTCAAAATTACTCTGTATCCCCCTCCTATTTTCCTTACTACTACCAAATCGGGAAGTATATATTTTACCTCCTTGAAGTTTCCCACTCTTCTGCCGGGTTTAGGGTCAAAGGAGTTTTTAATTACATCAGCCAAAGATTGAACTTCAGATACAGATATTTTCAGATCTTTAGCAATTATCTTAAATGATTTCCGGGCTAAATCCTGTAAATGGTATTTTATTATCTTCTCAATTTTTATATCACTAATGTCCAGATATTTTATCTGGATTAATAGACATTCTTGTAGATTTCTTGCTCCCACTCCAGGCGGGTCAAAACTTTGAATCAAAGATAATATCTTTTTTATTTTATCTCTTTTTATGTTTAAATCAAGAGAAATATCATCTAAGCCAACCGTTAAATAACCGTTATCGTCTATGCTGCCTATTAAATATTCACCAATCTTATAATCGATATCACTGCTTACCACTGTACCTAATTGAATTAGCAGATAATCTTGTAATGATTCTCTATAATAAATAAAATTTTCATCTCTATTTTCTTTCTCCACTACAGATCTATTGGGTAAAGGTCGATAATCTTTTTCTTTGAGATAGCTTAACCAATCATCAAAGTTATTCTCTTCTCTTCTTTGATTAGATTCTTCGGTTTGAGTTAAAGCATTTTCCTCTTGATTTACTTTTTCTGTTATTGAATCTGTTTCTTGTTTAACTTCTAATAAGGGATTATCTACTAATTCTTCATCGATTAAATCTTTTAGTTCAACTAAATTTAATTGTAATATATTAATCGCTTGATATAATTGGGGAGTAAGAATTAATTTTTGTTTTTGTGTCAATGATAATTCAGGTTTCATCTCACAAACTCCACTATTATCTTGTATATGATGCTGGCATATCTTATATACAATTTTTTCAAAATATAAAATATTTTCTATGCTTTATTAGAATATAAAACGAGCTTGGGTGCTAAAACTTAAATTAAACTTCATCTAAACTATAACTAATAAAGTTTTAGGATCAAAAAGATGAGTCTTTTCCATATCTAATACTACTTCCATACTTTGGTCGACTTCTATCTGGGTACGTGAATCCATTTTTCCTATTACGGAGTGCTTTCCACAGGTAAGGTAAATAAAGATCTCTGCCCCCAAGGGTTCAATCACTTCTGCTTTAGTATTTATGGTATTAAAAATAGAAGGTGTAATTTTGGAAACAAATTGTTTATCATGAAGGTCCTCAGGTCTAACTCCAAAAATCACTTCCTTCCCGGCATAATCTGCTATTTTGGAATAAAAAGCCTGGGGAGCTTTTACTTTAAAACTTTCTGCATCGATAAAATAGTCTCCATTTTCCTTTACAATTTTAGAATCTATAAAATTCATTGCCGGAGAACCGATAAAACCAGCCACAAATTTATTATTCGGTTTTCTATAAACTTCTAAAGGTGCACCTATTTGGAGTACACGGCCCTCATTCATGATAAATATTCTACTAGCCATAGTCATTGCTTCTATCTGATCATGAGTTACATAAATTATAGTAGCCTCTAATCTGCGGTGAAGTTTGCTAATTTCTGCCCTCATTGCCACTCTTAATTTGGCATCCAAATTCGAAAGAGGTTCATCAAATAAAAACACTTTTGGTTTTCTTACTATGGCTCTTCCTACTGCCACTCGCTGCCTTTGTCCACCGGATAACTGCTTAGGTTTTCTCTTTAATAAGTTTTCTATCCCTAAAATCTCGGCTGCTTCCTGCACTCTTTGGTCTATCTCTTTCTTGGGAAATTTCCGCAATTTTAATCCAAAAGCCATATTATTGTAAACATCCATATGAGGATAAAGAGCGTAGTTTTGAAATACCATAGCAATATCTCTATCTTTAGGCTGAACATCATTTACCAGCTTATCCCCAATATATATCTCCCCTGAGGTTGCTTCCTCTAAGCCAGCAATTGCCCGCAAGGTAGTGGTCTTCCCACAACCAGACGGACCGACCAAAACCGCAAATTCCTTATCCTTTATCTCTATATTTACATTATCTACCGCAATTATCTCTTTAAATTTTTTAGTAAGGTTCTTTAAGATGACATTTGACATTTTTATTCCTCCCTTTTAATATAGTTTTATTATTTTATCAAAAAAATTTTAATATACTAAATTTAATCTTTATTTTATAAATTCATTTTCGTATCGCATATTACGCATCGAGTATCGCGTGAAGAAAAAGAATTAGAGAAAAAATATTTTTTGGTTTACAAACTTTCCGCAATCTGAGAAATTTTCCTTAATCGATGATAAATCCCCGATTTAGTAATTTTAAAATCTACTTCCTCAGCTAATTCCTGTAAACTAGCATAAGGTAGATTCTTACGTACCTCAGCTACCAACGATAATCTCGGTGAAATATGCTGCAAACCTATTTTCTTTTCTATAACATCAATATCGCGTAACTGTTTAGCAGCAGAAAGAACTATTTTATCTAAATTTGCCGTTTCGCAATTAACTAATCTATTTACAATATTTAAGACGTCTTTTCTGGCTCTTATATCCTGAAAATATAATAAAGCATTCTGAAGCCCGATTAATCTTAAAAATTCAAATATGCTATCCCCTCTCTTTAAATATGCTACCCACTTCTTCTTCCAAAAACTTATCCGAGAGTTTAAACCATAATAGTTAAAGAGAGTATGAATAAAATTTGCTTCCCCTTCATTATCTGTGAAAATTTCTAAGTGATACATCTTTTCCGGATCATTTACAAATCCGTTTACCAAAAAAGCTCCTCTTAAATACGAATCTTTAGAAAAATTTTTATTTAAATTTAATCTTTTTCCTAAGCTATACTGTTTATGGGGTATAGCTTCATTTTCCCAGCTTAAATTCAGTTCTTTTAAAATTCTCTCAGTTTCTTTTAAAAAAGGAATTTTAACTTTATAATGTTTTTTTGTATTTGATAAATTTTCTTTTTTAACTGAGGGACAAATTTCAAAAACCCTTTTAATCAATTTATAAGCAGTTCGTGTGGTAGTAGGGTCTTCTAAAATAATAACTAAATTTTTCTTCTGACCCGATTTAACTATATTTCCTTTTAATTTTATAAATGCCAGTAATTCATCCCTCTGTTCAGATATATTCTTGGGAATTATCCTGGCTAATTCAGTTTTTACTCGGTAAGAAAATAACATCTCACTCTTTCTGATGAATCGAACCCATTACACTAAATCTTTATATATGCTATGGCTCGGTTCTTTTCGCTTTAAGTTTTTAGGTAAATCTCATAAGTCACTTTTAATCTTTATTTCTTCTTTATTCATATCTCTGTGTTTCACAAATAACTTATATTCTTTCCCCTCTAAATAATTTGCTAAACTATTTATTAAAACCACCGATCTATGTCTGCCCCCGGTGCATCCGAAAGCAATAGACAGATATGTCTTATCTTCTTTAATATAATAAGGGATTAAATAATTCAATAAATTAAAATAAACTTCTATAAAATGTTGGGTTACAGGAAATTCGGTTACATATTTTTCAATCTTCTCGTTGGTTCCCGGCAAATTTTTTAATTTATCTATATAGAAGGGATTGGGAAGAAATCTAACATCGAAGACCATGTCTACATCAACAGGAATGCCGTATTTATATCCAAAAGAGATCAGGGTTATCTGAATCTCTTGTTCTTTTCCTTTTATAAAATTCCTGATAATTTCATTACTTAATTGTTTGGGAGTTAAATTAGAAGTATCTATGATTAAGTTAGCTTGTGACCTTAATTCTTTTAATTGTTCTCTCTCTGCTTGTATGTTTTCCAGAATATTGTCTGAAATATTTAGAGGATGTTTTCTCCTGGTTCCGCTAAATCGGTGCATCAACATCTCATCACTTGCTTCTAAAAATAATATCTCCCGATTAATCCCTAATTCTTTTAAATAATCAAGTGATTCGTATAAATCCTTAAAAAATATCCCTCCTCTTATATCTACCACTAAAGCAATCTTTGACAGTTTCCCCTTTGATTTTAAACAAATTTCAGCAAATTTGAGGATCAGCTGGGAAGGGATATTATCTACACAAAAAAACTCAGAATCTTCAAAGCACTTGACCGCTATACTTTTTCCTGCACCAGACAGACCGGTAATTATTACAAATCTGGTTGTATCCAATGAATTCTAACGCCTCCTATTTAGTCCTTGGTCGGAATTATTTAGTTAGCCATTTGGTAGTTTACCGGTTACCCAGTCATCCAGTCTACCGGTCACTTTGGTTAATTGGTCTGACATTACTTTATCAACTAACCAGAAACCGAGTAACAAATCAATTAAATAGCCTTCCTTTAGTTCCGAATTTTCTGTTTTCTGTAAACTTGAAACTTGCAACTCGTTACTTATTACTAATTACTCATTACTGTATTTCTGTCCGCTAAACGCTACCCGCTATACGCTATCCTACATACTCTCTGGAGCTGAAATCCCTAAAATCTTAAAGGTATTAAATAATACCATCCTGGTACAATCGATTAATATCAAGCGAGCCTTAGTCAATTCTTTGTCTTCAGTAATTACCCGGTGTACAGTATAATACTTATGGAACGAAGAAGCTAAATCATAAAGATAAGTAGTTAAAAGATGTGGTTTCCAGGTTAAAGCGCTCTTTCTAACCACTTCTTTTAAGGAAGATAGTTTTTTAATCAATTCAATCTCTTCCTCTTTATCCAATAAGTGAAGATTAACTTTTTTGTTTTTATCAATTTTTATTCCTTCTTGTTCGGCTTTTTTTATTATACTACATATCCTCGCATAAGCATACTGAATATAATATACGGGGTTTTCCATAGATTGAGATTTAGCCACATCAAGATCAAATTCGGTATGACTATCATAACTCCTCATCAAAAAGAAGTAACGCGCCACGTCTTTGCCTACTTCTCGCATTAAATCTCTTAGAGTAATGAATTCTCCTCCTCGAGTCGACATGCCTACTTCTTTGCCATCTTTTATTAAAGTAACGAACTGCACAATTAACACATCCAAAAAGTCTTCAGAATAACCCAGGGCTTGTGCCGCTGCTTTCATCCTGTTAATATAACCATGGTGGTCAGCACCCCAGATATCTATTACTTTGTCAAATCCCCGTTGATATTTATTTTGATGATAAACAATATCAGAAGCAAAATAAGTGGGGATGTTATTTTCCCGAATGACTACTCTGTCTTTTTCATCACCAAAGACAGTGGACTTTAACCAGAGTGCACCTTTTTCCTCATAAAGAAAACCTCTCTGTTGGAGTAATTCAATAACTTCTTGAAGTTTATTCTGCTCATAAAGCGATTTTTCACTAAACCAGACATCAAATTCTACCCCAAAATCTTTTAAATCTTTTTTAATTCCTGATAAAATTTTTTTTAAAGTAAACACTTTAAAAAACTCTTGGGTTTCTTTATCGTCTCTTCCTTTATACTTGTCTTGAAATTTATCTATTATTTCTTTAGCTATATCAAAAATATATTCACCTTTATAGCCATCAGCAGGAAATTCTCTCTTTTCCTCTAAAAAATTATTGTATCTTACTTGAACTGATTGACCTAATATGTCTATTTGCTTTCCTTGATCATTGATATAATATTCTTTTTCTACCTCGTACCCTGCTGCTTTTAATATACCGCTTAATGCATCTCCTACTGCTGCACATTTTCCATGACCCACATGTAAGGGACCGGTAGGATTAACGCTGACAAATTCTACTTGAACCCTCTTCCCTTTACCTAAATTTACTTTACCGTAATTCTCTCCCTGTTCTCTAATTTCATCCAGAATTTTATATAACCAATTCTCATTCAACCAAAAATTTATAAAACCTGGTCCGGCAATTTTAACTTTATCTACGATTGTATCCTGGATATCTAAATTGCTTACAATAAGATGAGCAATATCCAAAGGTTTTGACTTCAATTCTCGGGATAATTGCATAGCGATATTAGTGGATAAGTCTCCATGGGATTTATTTTTAGGGATGAGTAATATCATTTTAGGGATGTCCTTAATCTGAAAATTGTCCTGCCTTATAATTTTTTTTATAGAATCTAACAAAATCTCATTAATTTGATCGGCTAAATCAATTTTCATTTAAAAATCCTCTAATAAGTTTTTTTGGATAAATAATTATAAGTATGGTACGCCCGAGAAGAGTCGAACTTCCAACCAAGGGCTTAGGAAGCCCCTGCTCTATCCATTGAGCTACGGGCGCATAAGAAGCCTATTTCATTCGTGGATCCAAAGCATCGCGTAACCCATCACCCAAAAAATTAAAAGCCATCATGCTGATAGCTAAGGCTAATCCTGGGTATATAGCTAAATGAGGATAAGAACGAATAGCTTTATATCCTTCTGATATCATCATTCCCCAACTCGGAGTAGGAGGATTTACTCCTAAACCGATGAAACTCAAAAATGCTTCAAAGGTAATATATCCGGGTATTGCCAGAGTTACTCTTACAATACAGGGACCTATTAAGTTAGGCAATACATGTTTTAATATTATCTGTAAATTAAAGTTTCCTGTTGCCCGAGCGGCCTCTACAAATTCCTTTTCCCGTAAGGAAAGAGCCATTCCCCGGGCTATTCTGGCCATTTCAAGCCAGGCAGTAACCCCTATACCGATAAAGATAAAGAATAGTCCACCAAAAGCTCTATCAACAACATTCAAGTATCCAACAAAAGTCCCGGTAGTAGCTATGGCAAAAGTAGATTTAAAAAGCACCATCAATAAAATAATTAATAATAAAGTAGGAAAGCCATACATAATATCCACAAAGCGCATCATAATATCATCAACTTTCCCCCCATAATATCCCGAAACAACTCCGTAAAACACTCCGATTATAAAAGCAGTAAGAGCCCCAACTATGCCCACGCTCAAGGATATTCTGGTGCCATAAATAATCCTGCTTAAGAGATCCCTGCCCATAAAATCTGCTCCCAGTAAATATTTGGTACCTGGTTTAGCATAATTATCTAAAAGACTGCCTTCTGCATAATGATAAGGAGCAATATAAGGAGCAAAAATAGCAAGAGCAAGTAAAACAAGAATGATTATTCCTCCCAGTATGGCCATTTTGTTTTTTAATAATCTTCGAAAAGCATCTTTCCATAAATTCACTTCAGGTCTTTCATCAATCATTATCTTATCCTTAACTTCATTATCTCTTTCTTTTAAATTAACTTCCAAGATTATATATCCTCCTTATTTTGTAATTATCCTAAGTATATTTAATCCGAGGGTCAATCCAGGCATAGGTTAAATCTACTACCAAATTTGCTACAATAATGAGAACTGCATAAAGTAACATGATACCTAATATGACTGGATAATCGCGGTTAGTAACACTGGTAATAAAATATTTCCCACAACCGGGAATAGCAAAAATTTGCTCTACAATTAATGAACCGGTAACTAAAGCTGCAAACAAAGGACCAAGAACCGTCACTACCGGAATGAGTGCATTTTTCAAAGCATGATGAATGGTTACATTTTTCTCTGAAACTCCTTTTGACCTTGCTGTCCTGATATAGTCTTCTCTGATTACTTGTAACATGCTAGCCCTGGTTAACCTTGCCAGCAGAGCAGCACTGCCTATACCCAGGGTAAAAGCAGGCAGGATAGCCTGCTGCCAGGTCCCCCACCGAGCGACCGGTAATATATTTAGCTTTAAGGCAAAAAACCAGACCACTATAGGCCCTAAGGTCATAGCCGGAACAGAAACTCCCAATAGAGCGAAAAACATACAAAAATAATCTATATAAGAATTTTGTTTTAAAGCAGAAACCATCCCCAAAGGAATCCCTACCATCATAGCAATAATCATAGCTAAAACACCTAATTGGGCTGAAACAGGAAAATGTTCGCGTATAATATCATTTACCGTTCTGCTTCGAGAAGAATAAGAGGGACCAAGATCACCATGAAGGGCATTCCAGAGATAATCGGCATATTGTTTCCATAGAGGGTCATCCAAGCCGTAATAAGCCTCTAAATTGGCAATAATCTCTTG
>JADBKX010000077.1 GCA_014894735.1 Candidatus Sediminicultor sextus
AAAGAGGATCTATTTATCCTAAAATAAATAATATGGTATTTGTCTCTATTAATGAAGGAATAGGTTGCGGGATTTTTATAAATGGTAAATTATACAGAGGAGCAAGCGGAAATGCAGGAGAATTTGGGCATATTATTATTGATACCAATGGCCCAGTATGTCACTGTGGTAATAGAGGATGTTGGGAGATATTTGCTTCGGAAAGCTATATTGTTAATAGGTATTTAAAATTATCTAATAGTAATAAAAAATTGACTAAGAAAGGGATATATCAGTTAGGTAAAAATGGAGATAAAAAGGTAATTGAGATATTTATTGAAACAGGAAGAAATATAGGGATAGGATTGGTCAATATTATTAATGGACTTAGTCCTGAATTGTTAGTAATTGGCGGAGGGATAGTAGAAATAAAAGATTATATCTATGAAGAAATTATTAAAAAACTTGAGGAAAGTGCTTTATCTGTTTCCTACAAGAAAGCAGAAATTAAATTTAGCAAACTAGGCAGTTTAGCTGCAGTTTATGGGATGGCAGATTTAATTATTAACGAGAGCATCAAATTCATTTAGTATAAGTTTTAGAAATGAAGAAGGTCAAACAATCAAAGGTCCTTTTTTGCAAATCAATCAATATAATTAGCTTACTATTTAAGGAGTGGAAAATGAAAGAAAATAAATCATTGCATAGTATCTGTCGATGGACTTTTAATGCGGGGAAGGGTGGTTTTGTCCCGGATGATATGAGACCAGAATGGAATTCTAAAAATTTTAGTACTGTTGATATGATTAAGCTGGTAAGAAATAGAGTTGCTCCGAGATTACCGGAAAATATAGAGTTAGGGATTGAAGTGCATTACGATAATGAGTTTGATGAAAAGACTACCCCTGAAATTGCCGATGCCCTGGTAGATTCCAGGATATATCTGGCTATGGTAACTCCAGGAGCACATAAACCTTTTGCTTATGGGGGGATAGCTTCCTTAGACCCTGTGGAGAGAAAATCAGCAGAAGAATTTGGGGAGAGGACGGTTGCTCTTACTTATGGACCTCTCCGGAAAGCCTGGCATCCCGATCCCTCAAAATGGCCAACTTTTGTCATTTGGAATGGTTCGTTTGGTTATGACCTTGCATCTATAGGGATTTCCCAAATGTATCAGAATCTTAAGGAGAGTATTGCAAAACTTTGCAAATATGAAGAAAAATTGGGAGGAAACCTCTATTTTGCCTTAGAACCTAAACCCAATGAGGGGCATCCGGCTCTTTTAATCCCTACCGTAGCCAGTGCCCTGGTCTTTTGGAATAAATTAGAAGAAGAATTTAAAATTACTCGTAACAAAAAGGGAGTGAATAAAGAGTTTGGGCATTCAGAGATGATCGGGCTTGATCATATCTATGATACGGTCGAGGAAATAGATAATAATGCTCTAATACATATGCACTTAAACAGTCAGGGTTATAATGATGGTATCATTCTTGGCGGACCGGGTAAATATGATATTGATCATGGGACACGGGTAAATGGTATGAATATAGCTATAGCAGGTTTAATCCGGGAAGCAGGTTTTAATCGCTGGAAAGGCCACGATATGCAGGTAAGGCCATATGATAATGAAGAGCAGGGAATCGACAGAGTAATCAGGAGCGTGCTAAGCTGGGAGGCCTGTGCACAAGCTGCCCAAGAACTCGATAAAGAACAATTAATGAAATACCTTAAAGCCCGGGAAACAGCTAAAGCAGAGGATATTATGAGAAAAGCCCTTGTAAGTGCCCAAAACTATTTTGACCGAATGTATAAAGAGTAATTATTGAAAATATAAAGATTAAAGAGCAGGTGTTTTATGGTTTATCTTTTAGGACTTGATATCGGTACCAGTGGGGTAAAAGCCCTATTGATCTCCCCAGAAGGTAAGATTATTTCCAGTAAAACAGAATCATATCCCTTAGCAACCCCTCACTCTGGCTGGGCAGAACAATCTCCCCGTGATTGGTGGGAGGCCACTGTAAAAGTGATAAAGGAAACAGTATCTAATAATCCTATTGACTCTAACCAGATTAAAGGAATAAGCTTATCCGGGCAAATGCACAGTTCAGTCTTCCTTGATGAAAAGATGGAAGTTATTAGACCGGCCATCCTCTGGAGTGATACCCGTACCTCAGAACAATGTAAAGAGATTTATGCTATAGCAGGAGGATTGGATCAGTTAATCCATTATGTATCTAATCCCGCCCTGGAAGGATTTACTGCTCCCAAGATACTATGGTTAAAAGAAAATGAACCGGAAAATTATAAAAAGGTTAAATATATTCTTTTACCCAAAGATTATATCCGCTATAAATTAACCAATGAGCGGTTTACCGAAGTCTCTGATGCCGCCGGTACTCTATTGTTTGATGTAATAAAAAAGAGATGGTCTACCGGCTTATTAGAAAAACTGGAGATTAACCAAGATTTACTCCCTCCGGTGCTTAATTCATTCGATTTAGCTGGTAGGATAACTAAAAATATAGCTGAGCAAACCGGATTAAAATTCGGAACTCAAGTAGTAGCCGGAGGAGCTGATAATGCCTGTGGAGCAGTGGGAAGCGGCATAACAGAAGAAGGAAGGGTAATGGTCAGCATCGGTTCTTCAGGGGTAGTCTTGGCCCAGACTAACAATCCCCAGGCTGACCAGGAAGGGAGGATACATCTATTTAATCATGCCTGCCCAGATAGCTGGTATATGATGGGGGTAACCTTATCAGCAGGTATGGCTTATGAATGGTTAGAGAAAAAGTTATTTAACCATAGATTAAGTTATACTAAATTAGATCAATTAGCAGAAGAGATAGGGACTGGTAGTGAAGGATTAATCTTCTTACCTTATCTTTATGGAGAAAGGACTCCCCATAATGATGCTAACGCTCGCGGTGTATATTTTGGTATATCTGGTAAACATGACCAAAGACATTTTATAAGAAGTGTCTTGGAAGGTGTAACTTTTGCCCTAAAAGATTCTCTGGAATTAATTAAAAATAAAGGGGTTAAGATTAAAGAGATAAGGGCTATCGGAGGGGGAGCAAAGAGCAGGATATGGCAGCAGATATTGGCTGATATCTTGGGTGAAGAGATAAATCTCTTAAATGTAGAGGAGGGACCTGCCTTTGGAGCAGCTTTGATTGCCGGAGTAGGTATTGGCGTATATAGTAGTTTTGCAGAAGCAGTGAATAGAATTATTAAAGTTAAAAAGACTATCGTACCCAGGATTCAAAGTACAGAAAAATATAACAATTATTATAAATTATACAAGAAACTATATTATAGTTTAGAAGAAGATTTTAAAGAACTGAAAAATTTAACCAGTTCTACCTGATTTACTTTCCTTTTATATAATTTCTCTCCCCATATGTCATTCCCACGAAAACCGGAAT
>JADBKX010000151.1 GCA_014894735.1 Candidatus Sediminicultor sextus
CTTCTTTGGTTATTACCTTGGTTTTATGGATTCTTTACTCTTTGATTATAAAGATAGTGTGGCGCCGGACTGAAAATGTACGTACTAGTTATAGCTGGAGAAAGACTTCCAGCTATGTAGTAATTGTTTTGGGTGTGTTTTTAATAGGGCGTTTGTGGTTTAGCGGTTTTCAATCTGTAGCTACTTATCTGGGTTTATTGTCAGCCGGCATAGCCATTGCCTTAAAAGATGTAGTTTCCAATTTCGCAGGCTGGCTTTTTATTATAAGCCGGAGACTTTTTTCTGTGGGAGACCGGATTCAGATCGGGAATCATGCCGGGGATGTTATCGATACCCGGGTTTTCCAATTTACGATTATGGAAATCGGTAATTGGGTAAATGCCGACCAGAGTACCGGTCGAATTATCCATATTCCTAACGGCATGGTGTTAAGTGAGGCGCTGGCAAATTATAGCAAAGGATTTCAGTATATCTGGAATGAAATTCCGGTGTTGATAACTTTCGAAAGTAATTGGGAAAAAGCCAAAAAAATATTACAAAAAATTGCTGATAAGGATGCTGAACAATTAAGCAAAGCAGCTGAGAAGAGAGTAAAAGAAGCCACTAAAAAATTTATGATATTATATTCCAGACTTACCCCCATTGTTTATACCAGCGTGCAGGATAGCGGAGTCTTGTTGACCATACGTTATCTTTGTGAACCTCAACGCCGTCGAGACAGCGGGCAGGTAATTTGGGAAGATATCTTAAAAGAATTTGCCCTGCAAGCTGATATAGATTTTGCTTATCCTACCCAGCGTTTCTACGACCACCGTTTAGAAGGTGAAAGGGGAGTTGAAGATATTTCCAGAGAGGGAGGTAAAAGAGGCAAAAGATTGAAATAGAAAGTTAAATTGATTAATGAATTAATAATTCAAAATAATATGAAAAAAAAGAAAGGGGCGAGATTTGTATGCAGTTACAATTGATTGTGGCTATTATTGTGGCTATTCTGGCTGTTGTTTTTGCCCTTCAGAATGCAGTCCCAATAGCGGTAAGTTTTTTGACCTGGAGATTTGAAAGCTCATTAGCTCTGGTGCTTTTGATCACTCTTGCTTTGGGGATTCTGATGAGTTTATTAGTGTCAGTTCCTTCTGGGATAAAAAAAATGAAGATAATTTCCAGTCAAAAGAAGAAGATTCAAGAATTAGGGAGCAGTCTTAAGAGAGAGAGTGAAAGCAAAGCAAGGGAAGAGAGTGAAAGCAAAACAAGAGAAGAAACCGAAAGCAAAATAAAAGAGGAAATTGAAAGCAAAGAAACAGAAGTGCCTTTAGAATAACTACCTCATTTTTCCCTAAATCAATCATAGTTTTTTTAAATGAAAAGAAGGATTTATAATTTTTTAAAGTATTTAAGAAGGCAATTATGAGAAAAAATAAAGTAAAAGAGAAACTCCTAAGAGGAGAACCAGTATTAGGAATTTGGCAGAGTATCAATTCAATGGATCTTGCTGAAATGTCAGGTTATTCAGGATATGATTTTGTTATTTTTGATACAGAGCATGGTCCAATGTCTGCTGAATCCTGCATACCTTTGATTTGTGCGGCTGAGCGAACTAATATTGTACCAATAATTAGAGTAAGTGAAATTCAAAAAACATATATTTTAAAGGCATTAGATGTAGGGGCTATGGGAATTATTTTTCCAATGGTCAGCAGTTATGAAGAGGCCAAAAAAGCCGTATCATTGTCTAAATACATCCTAAGAGAGGGGGAAAAAAGAGAAGAATTTAGAGGATTGATAAGTGTTAGTCGAGCAGCTGGATATGGCCTGGCGATTGACGAAAAAACTCACCTAAAGACTTCAAATAAAGAGATTATGCTTATTGTTCAATTTGAAACCAAAGAAGCAGTTGATAATCTGGATGAAATCCTCAAACTTGAAGAAATAGATGTAGTTTTTATTGGGTCTTATGATTTATCTCAATCATTAGGCTTTCCGGGAGAAATTAATAATCCAATGGTAAAAAATATAATAGAAGAGGCTATTAAAAAAATAGTAAATTCGGGTAAAGCAGCTGGCGTGATAGCTTCATCACCTGATTCGATAAAATACTGGATTGAATTAGGGGTAAAGTTTATTACCTGTCACCAAACCATGATTTTATCGGAAGCATTAGGTAATTTTGTAAATAGCTTTAATAAAGTTGTTCATAACTGATAAAAAACATATCTAACAAAAAATCATCATTCCTTTGGTATTTTGCTGAAGGGTTTTTTATATAAAGAATAGTGTCGCTCCATCCTCCTTTAGCTCTCATTGGTTTGTTAAAGGACTGTCCTCAGGCAAGTTTTGTTTTAATATTTCTAAAAATACCTCTACTATTTTAGGTTCAAACTGAAAAATATTTTAGTCAAAAGAAGGGAGTAATCAAATGAAAAAGATTAGATGGGGTGTGCTAAGCACCGCCAGAATTGGTACTGAAAAGGTAATTCCCGCTATGCAATTGGGAGAGTATTGCACTATTACCGCTATTGCTTCCCGCCAATTGGAAAAGGCACAGGCAGCAGCAAGGCGGTTGGGTATAGAGAAGACTTATGGTTCCTACGAAGAACTGCTGGCCGACCCCGATGTCGATGCTGTTTACCTTCCGCTTCCCAACCATCTGCATGTCCCTTGGGCCATTAAAGCACTGAAGGCCGGTAAGCACGTTTTATGCGAGAAACCCATTGGTTTAAATACAGCTGAAGCTCAGGAACTGCTGGAGGCTTCCCGTAAATTTCCCCGGTTAAAGGTTATGGAAGCATTTATGTACCGGCATCATCCGCAGTGGCAATGGGCAAAGAAAAGGGTTTCCGAAGGGAAAATCGGTGAATTGCGAACGATTCAATCTTTCTTCTCCTACTACAATAGCGACCCCAACAACATTCGAAATAAAGCGGATATTGGTGGCGGGGGACTGATGGATATCGGTTGTTACTGTATTTCGCTTTCACGGTTTATCTTTGGGGCTGAGCCCCGGCGGGTCTGCGGCATTATGGAAGAAGACCCAAATATGAAAGTTGATCGTCTGACTTCTGCTATACTGGAGTTTAGCAGCGGTACTTCCACATTTACCTGTGCGACCCAGCTGGTGCCTTACCAGCGGGTTAATATCTTTGGCACCAAGGGGAGGATTGAAATCGAAATACCTTTCAATACTCCGCCTGACCGGCCGTGCAAGGTATGGTATGGAGATGGTAACAGGATTGAAGAGGTTGTCCTGAAAGTTTGCGACCAATATACGATTCAGGGAGACCTGTTTTCCCGGGCAGTGCTGGAAGATAGAGAGGTCCCGGTACCGCTCGAAGATGCTGTGGCAAATATGCAGGTGATCGAAGCAATCATCAGCAGTGCCAGGAGTAGAAGTTGGGTTAA
>JADBKX010000032.1 GCA_014894735.1 Candidatus Sediminicultor sextus
CATTGTGCCCTTACAACATAATAATTATAACCAAAAAGTCAGAATTTACTATAAAATTATCTGCAACGTACCATAGATCTGTTAACTAGAAAACCAGCCAACCAATTTATCTTGCATTTTGTATTTAAAACTAACGACTATTCACTATTCACTAATGACTATTTTATAAATAGAGGAACGAACACCAGAGCGACTATGGACATAACTTTAATCAATATATTCATAGAAGGGCCGGCAGTATCTTTAAGAGGATCACCTACAGTATCACCTATAACAGCGGCCTCATGGACTTTTGTACCTTTTCCCCCATAATTTCCTATTTCAATATATTTTTTGGCATTATCCCAGGCTCCTCCGGAATTGGCCATCTGTATAGCCAACAATACTCCTACTAACACTGCTCCAATCAACATTCCTCCCAATGCTTCTGGTCCAAGCACTATTCCTACTACTATAGGGGCAATTATGGCTAACAACCCGGGCAATACCATCTCTTTTAAAGCTCCTTTAGTGCTAATATCTACACATCTCGCAGAATCCGGCTTAGCTTTTCCCTCTTTCAAACCAGGAATTTCTCTAAATTGCCTTCGAACTTCTTCTATCATTAAGAAAGCTGTTTTCCCTACTGCATTTATGGCTAAAGCAGAAAAAAGATAAGGCAAAAGAGCACCTATAAACATCCCAGCTACCACTATCGGATTAGTTATGCTTATAATTTCTAAACCTACAGATTTACAATAAGCTGAAAATAGAGCCAAAGCAGTTAACGCTGCTGAACCGATAGCAAAACCTTTTCCAATAGCTGCTGTAGTATTTCCTACGGCATCTAATGAATCGGTAATTTTTCGAACCTTGGGATCCAGCCCGGCCATTTCGGCAATTCCACCCGAATTATCAGCAATCGGACCATAGGAATCAACGGAAACCGTCATGCCGACTATGGAAAGCATTCCTACCGCTGAAACAGCAATACCGTATAAACCCGCGAATTTATAGGCGACTAATACCGTAAAGGCAATCACGAGTAGTGGTATAGCGGTACTTTGCATACCTACAGCCAATCCCGAAATAATGGTAGTTGCTGCTCCGGTAAGTGATGATTTAGAAATTGATTTTACCGGAGGATAATGGTAAGAGGTATAATATTCAGTTACTAATCCGATAATTATACCGGCAATCAATCCAGCGGTAGTGGCATAAAATACATTTAAACTATTAAATAAAGCATTAGAAAGAAAAGCAGAAGAAATAATAACTAAAAATCCACTTGCCAAAGTTCCTTTGGTTAAAGCAATGTTTAAATTCCTTTCACTTTTAGTATTTACAAAAAAGGTGCCTATAATAGAAGAAATTGCCCCACAAGCAGCCAACAATAAAGGGAATATAACTCCTTTAGTACCTTCAAATAATAATCCACCCAAGATCATACTGGAAATAATTGCACCTATGTAAGATTCAAACAAGTCTGCACCCATTCCTGCAATATCCCCTACATTATCTCCTACATTATCAGCGATAACTGCCGGATTACGAGGGTCATCTTCGGGTATCCCTACTTCCACCTTCCCCACTAAATCAGCTCCCACATCTGCTGCCTTAGTAAATATTCCTCCACCTACTCTGGCAAACAAGGCTATAGAGCTTGCACCTAAAGCAAACCCATTTATAATTTCCGGATCTCTGATAAAGTAATATAAAATACCTAAACCTGATAGTCCAAAACCTACTACCGACATACCCATCACCGCACCGCCGGAAAAGGCAATTTTTAATGCTTTGGCTATGCCTCCTTCTATTGCAGCATAAGCAGTCCTCGAATTTGCTTTAGTAGCAATTTTCATTCCGGTTAAACCAGCTAATCCGGAACAAATTGCCCCCAGCACAAAAGATAAGCTGGTAATGGGGTTCCTCACCCAGGCCAGTATAAGACTAACTATGATAATAAAAAATACCAAAACAGTGTATTCTCTTTTTAAAAAAGCCATAGCTCCCTGTTCAATCATATTTGATATTTCTTTCATTAATTCATTTCCCGGTTTTTCTCTAATGACCTTTATAGAAAGAAATACCGCAAATATAAGGGCAATGATGCCACTTAAAGGAATTAACAGTTCAATTTGCATATACAATTTTATCCTTTCTATTCTATTTATTTATATTTCATTTTCTTCTTTAAATCTGTAGGGGTGTAAGAAATACACCACTACAGATTTAGCTTGAAATTTTGGTTTTATGTTTTACTACTTTTCAATGATCGCTATAAGCTATTTTCTTTAATTCTCCAATTGGAGAATTGGCGAATCATTATTTTTTATCTTTATTTTTTTCTTTTATTACCGCCTGGGCAGCTGCTAATCGGGCAATGGGAACTCTAAAAGGCGAACAGCTCACATAGTTTAAACCTACAGAATGACAAAATTCTACCGATTGTGGTTCTCCACCATGTTCTCCGCAAATCCCTACTTCTAAGTTAGGACGGGTTTTCCTTCCTAACTTTGTACCTATCTTAACTAATTCACCTACACCTTCACGATCTAATACTTCAAAAGGATTTTCTTCTAATATTTTCTCCTCCACATATTTTAATAAGAATTTTCCTTCAGCATCATCCCGGCTTATACCAAAAGTTGTCTGGGTTAAATCATTGGTTCCGAAAGAAAAGAATTCAGCTTCTTCTGCTATCTTATCAGCAGTTAAAGCAGCCCGTGGTAACTCAATCATAGTCCCGACTTTATATTCTAATTTTACCCCTGCAGATTGTATCTTTTCATCGGCAATTTTTCTGGCTCTTTTGCATATCGGTCTTAGCTCATTTATATGACTTACCAGAGGAATCATTATTTCAGGTTTTACTTTTATACCTTTTTTAGTTAATTCTATGGCAGCTTCTATAATAGCTTCAACCTGCATATCATATATTTCCGGATATAGTAGGCCTAACCTGCACCCTCGAAGTCCTAACATTGGATTAACTTCGTGTAAAGAATTAATTGTTTCTAATAATTTTTCCTTCTTAGCAAGTTCTGCCGAATCTATATTTTTTAATTTTAAAGTAGTTACTTCTATTAAAGTATCTTCCAAATTGGGTAAAAATTCATGAAGCGGTGGATCAAGAAGTCTAATAATTACCGGCAGCCCTTCCATGGCTTTTAAAATGCCCAAAAAATCACCCTTCTGCACCGGCAATAATTTTTTTAAGGCCTCTGCTCTTTTCTTTTTAGTATCGGCCATAATCATTTTTTGTACAATAGGTAACCGATCTTGTTCCATAAACATATGCTCTGTTCTGGTAAGTCCTATACCTTCCGCCCCTAATTCTCTGGCCTTTTTCGCATCTTCCGGTGTATCGGCATTAGCGTATACACCTAAACGTTTTATTTTATTGGCCCAGGATAACAAGGTTTCAAATTCCTTGCTCATTTTCGGTTCAATGGTAGGAACTTTTCCTATAAATACTTCACCGGTCCCGCCATCTATAGTGATAAATTCATCTTTTTTTATTACTAAATCATTAACAGAAATAATCCCTTTTTTTGTATTAATATTTAAAGCACTACAACCGGCTACACAAGCCTTTCCCATACCTCTTGCCACAACTGCCGCATGACTGGTCATACCTCCTCTGCTGGTAAGGACACCCTGGGCTTCTACCATACCATGGATGTCATCTGGAGTGGTTTCTGTTCTTACCAATATTACCCTTTCTCCTTCTTTTCCCAATTCCTCTGCTTCATCAGCGGTGAAGACAACTTTTCCATAAGCAGCACCCGGAGAAGCCGGTAATCCCTTGGCAATTACTTCCACTTTTGCTTTTGGATCTATTCTTCTATGTAAAAGTTGATTTAATTGATTGGGTTCTATCCTTAAGATTGCCTCTTCTTTGGAAATTATTCCTTCTTCTACCATATCAACAGCAATTTTAAGAGCGGCCTGGGCGGTTCTTTTCCCGGTTCTGGTCTGCAGTAAGTAAAGTTTCCCTTTTTCTATAGTAAATTCATAATCTTGAACATCTCTATAATGTTTTTCTAAAAGTGTAACTATTTTAATAAGTTCTTCACATACTTCCGGTAAATCGTTTTTGAGATTAGATAAAGGTATAGGTGTCCTGATACCTGCAACCACATCTTCTCCCTGGGCATTCAAAAGATATTCTCCGTAATCTTCTTTTTCTCCGGTAGAAGGATTTCTGGTAAATCCAACCCCTGTTCCTGAATCTTCTCCCATATTGCCAAAAACCATCTCTTGAACATTTACTGCTGTCCCTAAATCATCGGAAATTTTATTTATCCTGCGATAAGTTACTGCCCTTTTGGTATTCCAGGAATTAAATACAGCGTCTATGGCAGTCTTTAACTGTAATTCTGGATTTTGAGGAAAATCTTTCCCGGTCTCTTTTTTGACGAGTTTTTTATATCCCTCTACTAATTCTTTCAGCCCTTCACAGTCAATTTCCGTATCTAATTTTACTTTAAATTCTTTTTTTATCTCTTCTAAAAGTTGTTCAAATTTATCATGTTCAATACCCAGAACTACATTTCCAAACATCTGTATAAAACGTCGATAACTATCGTAAGCAAAACGTTCATTTTTTGTGTTGTGGATAACTCCCTGAATAGTAATATCATTTAATCCTAAATTTAGAACTGTATCCATCATACCGGGCATAGAAATTGGTGCACCGGAACGAACTGAGACTAACAAAGGATTTTTGGAATCTCCGAATGCTTTTTTAGATACCTGTTCTAATTTCTTTAAATTTTCCTCTATCTGCTCCTCTAATCCTTGAGGAAATTTTTTTTCATTTTTATAATATTCAACACATACTTCTGTAGTGATAGTAAATCCCTGAGGAACGGGAAGGCCTATTCGGGTCATTTCTGCTAGACCTGCACCTTTTCCTCCTAAAATGGATTTCATATCCCCTTTTCCTTCATCAAAAAAATAGACATATTTCTTCATACTTATTTTTCCTCCTTTATAATTTTAAGTATATTTGTGGCAATGTCTTCTATGGCCATATTGGTTACGTTAATTATCGGACATCCGATTTTTTTATAAATAATATCTGCATATTTTAACTCTTTAATTACTCTTTCTTTTTTATTATATACACCCTCGTCTGGCAGCCCCAATGCCTTTAACCGTTCACTTCTTATCTCAATTAATTTATCGGGGTCTATGGTTAAACCAACTACTTTTTCCGGCGGTAAACTAAATATTTCAGCTGGCGGTTCAAATTCAAAATCTAATACTATATTGGCTACCTTTATCCCTTTATAGGCAAGATACATACTAAGTGGTGTTTTTGAAGTTCGAGAAACCCCTAATATTACCAGATCAGCTTTGGATAACTCTAATTCTCTCTGGCAGGCATCGTACTTCACCGCAAATTCCATTGCTTCCATTCTTTTAAAATATTCTTTATCTATTTTTCTAATAATTCCCGCTTCTAATTTAGGTCTGATTCCGCTTATCCTTTCAATGTTTTCTATTATTGGACCAAGCATATCGAAGGAAACAACAGATTGCTTTCTAGATTCCTCTTTCAGAAATGATCTTAATTCTGGTTTTACAATAGTATAGACTATAAAATCTTTTTCTCTATTGAGTTGACTTACTATCCCGGTAATATCTTTTTTAGATTCAATGTGGGCAAATAATTTTAACTTAATATCATCAGAATCAAACTGACTAAGCGCAGCATGCACTACATTTTGAGCAGTTTCGCCGGTAGAATCGGAAATTATATAGACATTGGGTTTAAATTTAACACTATCCATAATTACTCCCTCCCCTCTTTTATAGAAACAATTTTGGATAAATCAACTACCTGATTAAATAATATTCCTATTTTCTTTATCAGTGCGATCCTATTCTTTCTGATGTCTTTATCTTTGTCCATTACCAGCACCTGGTCGAAAAACTCATCGACCGGTTCGCATAAATCTCCCAATAATTTAAATACTTCTTTATACTCTTTGTTACAAATAAATTCGCTTGTTCGCGGATAAATACTTTCATAATTATGATATAAACTTAACTCTGCTTTTTCCTTTAATAGTGAACGGTCAATCTCGGTTTCTTCATAATTTTTTGATAAATTTAATACCCTGCTTGATGAGTTGAGTATTTTTCTAAAAATGGGCTGATTATATAATTCCTCTATAGTTTTTATCTTATGTTTAATATCAACTACATCTCCATCGCTATCCACAGCCAAAACTGCGTCAATTACATCATAGCGAATTCCCTCTTCTAAGAAGATATTTTTTACTCTTTGTTTGAAAAAATTTAATATCTGGGATACCATCTCATTTTCATCAATTTTTAATTCCACCGAAACACTTTCTTTGTATAAGGATAAAGATTTCCAAATAATATCTTTTAACGAAATTTGCAGGTTATTTTTCAAAATTATGGCAATTTGTCCGCGAGATTGTCTTCTCAATCCGTAAGGGTCCTGTGATCCTGTTGGGATTAAGCCCATTAGGAAGCAGCCAATAATGCTATCCACTTTATCAGCAATCCCTAAAATTATACCACTTTTGGTTAGGGGTAACCTATCCCCTGAAAAACGAGGGAGATAATGTTCAAAGATAGCTTCCGCTACTTCTTTTCTTTCACCCGATAAAACTGCATATTCTTTCCCCATTATTCCCTGTAAATCTGGAAATTCTTTTACCATTTCAGTAACCAAATCTGCTTTACACAGATGAGCAGACCTCAAAAGATCTTTTTTTACTTTCTGTTCAACCTGCAAACTATCTGAAATGTAGTCACACAGCAATTCTAATCTCTCTGTTTTATCAAAAAGGCTTCCCAGCTTTTCCTGGAAAATAACATTTTTTAATTTATCCGCCCTTTTCTCTAAAGGAATCTTCTGGTCTTCCTGGTAGAAAAATTTTGCATCTTCCAACCTGGCTCTGAGAACATTTTCGTTACCCTCTCTAATTTTAGAAGCATGCTCCTTGGAGTTATTGATAATTACAATAAATAGAGGAAGTAGTTCATTCCTGTTTTTAAAAACAGGAAAATATTTTTGATGTTTTTCCATAACCATAGTTAAGACATCCTTGGGCAATTCTAAATATTTTTTATCATATTTTCCTAAAATTGCATTGGGATATTCAACTAAATAAATTATTTCCTTTAACTGTTTTTCATTTATTATTTTTTCCCCACCAGTTTCTTTAATTATCTGTTCTATATCTGTTCTAACTATATTTTCTCTAATTTTGGGATCGACTATTACATAATTTTTTTCTAGCTTCTTGAAATATTCCTGAGTAGAAGATATTTTGATTTTTTGAGGCGCCAAAAGTCTATTACCGTAAGTAATATTTTCAGAATCTAAACCATTTAGATTGAATTTGATTATTTCTTTTGCATACAGGGCAAGTATCCATCTTATAGGACGGATAAATCGCAATGATCTTTCTCCCCAGCGCATTGATTTAGGAAATTGTATACCCTTTATTATTTTAGGAAATATCCAGGATAATATTTCAATAGTTGGCTGGCCTATTATGGATTTGGGGGCAAAAATATATTTCCCTTTTTCGGTGTCTTCGACTATTAAATCCTCAACATTTAACCCCTGGCTTTGGGCAAATTTCAAGGCAGGTTTTTGGGGCTGCGAATCTTTATTATAAGCAATTGAATAGGCAGGTCCTTTAATTTTTTGAAAAATGTCTTCCTGTTTTTCTTTAATATGGAAGATGAATAATGTTAATCTTCGAGGAGTGCCATAAACCTTTATTTCTTTATAATTCATTCTGGCTTCTTCTAAATATTTTTGTGCTAACTGATTTAAATCTTTTAGGGCATTCTCCATATACTGCGCCGGTATTTCTTCGGTTCCGATTTCTAAAATTACATTCTCCATTAAATTTATCCTCTGCCTGATCTTTTATTGCTTAATTAAGGGAAAACCTAATCTTTCCCTCTGCTTTAGGTATTCTTCTGCACATAATCGGGCAATATTTCTTACCCGGGAAATATATCCTGTTCTTTCTGAAACACTAATTGCTCCTCGAGCATCTAATAGATTAAAAGTATGAGAGCATTTTAATATATAGTCATATGCTGGTAAAGGCAGCTCTATTACTATTAATCTTCTGGCTTCTTTTTCATACATATTAAAGAGGTTAAATAACATCAGTATGTCTGCTTCTTCAAAGTTATACTTAGATTGTTCTACCTCTGCCTGATGGCGTATGTCCCTATAGGTAATATTTTTACCCCATTTCAAGTCAAAAACATTATTCACATCCTGGATAACCATACCTAATCTCTCTAATCCATAGGTTATTTCAACCGGAATAATATCTAAATCAAGCCCGCCAGCTTGTTGAAAATAAGTAAATTGAGTTATTTCTAGCCCATCTAACCATACTTCCCAGCCTAACCCCCAGGCACCCAGGGTAGGGGCTTCCCAATCACCTTCAATAAATCTTATATCATGCTCTTTTCTTGATATCCCCAAACTTTTTAAACTTTTAAAATAAATATCCTGCACATTTTCAGGGGAAGGTTTTAATACAACCTGGAATTGATAATGTTGTTGTACTCTATTGGGATTTTCTCCATAACGTCCATCAGCAGGCCTGCGAGATGGTTCAACATAAGCTACTTTCCATGGTTCGGGGCCTAATACTCTTAAAAAAGTGGTTGGGTTCATTGTTCCTGCCCCTTTTTCTGTATCATATGGCTGCTGAATGATACAACCCTGTTCTCCCCAAAATTTCTGTAAATTAAAAATTATCTCTTGAAAATCCATATTAACATCTCTTTCGCTCTTAATTACTAATGAAATTCCCTCTCATAGAGATTTTCTGAAAACTATTATCTGTCTGAAAGAGGAACAATATTTTATTTGTTAATATATCAAAATCAGTCTTAATTGTCAACGACAAGGTTCGTATATCGTATATCGTATTAGTTTACCAGTTTACCAGTTAATGGAACACGCAATACGGCCCTACTTACTGAAAACCGAGAACTGAAAACTAAAAACGTATATTTAATACTAACGACTATTCACTAACGACTAATCTGTTACAGAAATTTCAAAAATCTATCTGTTTTAAAACTTTTTTCTGAATGATAGGCTATATATAAATCAGTTATTTTCTCTAATTCTTTTATTTTTTCATCAGGAATGGTAGCGTTTGATATAGTAGATAAAGGTGTAATTAGTATTTTCCTTACTAATTTATTAAAATAAATAGAAACTTTAACACACCCTTCTTTATCTTTGACTATGCAATTATTACACACCAGTCCGCCTTCTTTTATATTAAAATACATCTCTTTTTGGTCTTTTACACTTTTATTGCATCTGCAACAATGATTAAGCGAGGGTCTATATCCTAAAATTGACATAGTTTGCCATTTGAAAGATAAGGTCAGTAATTTTGGATTATTAGATTCCCTCAAATAATGTAAAACCTCTTTTAGTAAATTAAACAGATCAATATTTATTTCCCGCTCTTCGGTTAATTTATTAACTACCTCCACACAATTGGCAGCAAAAGCAAATTTAATAACTTCTTTGCTCACTGAGAAAAAAGATTCTAATATTTCAGCCTGACTGACAATATCAATATTTCTACCTTTATAAAACAAAAAGACAGAGTGAGTTAATATTTCCAAACTGCTTCCGAATTTACTTTTTGTCTTTCGGACTCCTTTGGCAATGGCGGTAATCTTACCATAATTTTTGGTGTATATAGTAACAATTTTGTCAGCTTCTTCATATTCCATGCTTTTTAAGACTATACCTTCTGTTTTATACAACATACTATAAGATAATCTCCGCTATAAAAGATCGCTTTTGCCAAACGCCTCGGGAAGCAATTCTTTTATTTTTTTAATCTTAACATCTTCCTTTAAATTCGCCATAATCAGGGGAATATCTTCACCAAATTCTGATATTACCTGTCGGCAGGCACCACAGGGAGAACAGGGTTTATCTGTATCACCAATAACAGCGATAGCTTCAAATTTAGTTGAGCCCTCCGAAATAGCTTTAAAAATAGCGACTCTTTCTGCACATACGGTCAAACCAAAAGATGCATTCTCAATATTGCAGCCGGTAAATATTTTGCCATCAGCGCAGAGAACAGCAGCTCCCACTTGGAATTTAGAATAGGGAGTATAGGCCCTTTTTCTGGCCTTTTCTGCTTCTTTAATTAATTTTTTAAATTCTTCTTTCACAGTATTTTCACCTTCTTTATTTAAACCACGCCTTTGTTTCCTCTGGTACCAAATGAACCCATATATTTCCCTGGTTTAAGTTTATAACATTTCCCTGGTTATTATAATATACAGTCGGGTGGTCTTTAGACTTTTTGACCCACTTCGTTAAATAATAATTTCCTCCGTAAAATATCTTGGCAATACCTTCGCCAATCACCCCTACCTCCAACCTTCCCTCTTCATCACCGGGTATTTCTTCAACCGGAACATACTGGATTATTATATTAGAAGCAGCTATAGATTCGAGGGTTTGGCTATCCTGATGGGGCTTAGAATTTATGTACCTTAAATAAGTATTACTATTTGGTTTATATTCATAAGATATGGAATATTTTTGGTTATATTTAATGGAAATTTTAGAAATATCCCCTCCTGATAAATTAAGGGTTCTTAGATTAAGTAAACCTTCGCTTAAATTCACCTCATCTTGAAAACCTAATTTTCTACACTTCTCTCTTAAATTGTTGGTATTAGTAAAAAGATTTATCCACCCCCCAATATTTTTATTCCGCCAATAAGGGGAAGGATAAAGCATCTGGTCTAAATTAACAACTCTTTCACTCTTTAAGCTCTGCCCTCCACAGTGAGCAAAGATGGCAGACCACTCTACAGCTAATCTAGAAAAATAATATCTGCTGCTTCTGACCGGTCCTACTATGACCTTATCACTATTATTAAATATGGCCATTAATCTGGTAAAGGGATACTCTACATTTGCTTCATAAATTATATCTGCCTTATTCAGACCAGTTTGGTGAATTACTTCTTCGGGTGAATTACCGATCATTATGGCTAAGGGTCTTACAGTGCTGGCGTAAATATTACTATTTATAGTAAGACAAGTAAATAAAACAAAAAATAACCATATAAATCCATATAAAAATGATTTGCCCAATATTCCTTTCTTCAAAATTTTTCCCTTTTCTTTAATTTTTAAATTATTTTATAATTATTTAATTTTATCAAATTCATCTTCTATCTCTCCAAAAATTTCCTCTAATAAATCTTCTATGGTAACTACGCCGGATATTTTTTTATCTTCATCAATTACCACAGTAATATGAACTTTCTTTCTTTGAAATTCTTTCAGAAGAGTCGTAACCCTTTTATTTTCTGAGACCAGGTAAGGAGGATGGATCAAACCTAATAAATTTATACTTTTACTTAATTTCTTTTTCAAATTTCCGATAAGGAAATCTTTGGCATAAATAAAACCTATGATATTATTTATATTATTTTGATAAACCGGTATCCTGGAAAGACCTTCTTTGTTCATTAATTTAACAGCTTCTTCCAAACAAGTATTTTCTTCAACAGCTACCATAAATTTTTGAGGTATCATTACATCCTTAACAAAAATATCATTTAAATTTAAAATTCTCTCAATCATGCTCTTTTCCTTTTTCTCTAATGCGCCTTCTTTTTCGCCAACTTCAAAAAACAACTTTAAATCTTTTTTAGTGAAAAAAGCATTTAAAGGCACATACTTTTTCCCAGTAAAGATTCTGATGATAAAGTTCGATATCCAACTGGAAAAGATTTCAATTGGATAAAGGATGTAAGAGGCTATTTTTAAATAATAAGCTGCCTTAAGCGAAATTTTCTGAGGATTATTTTGAGCAATAGTTTTAGGAATTATCTCGCAAAAAACTAAAATTATTAGTGTGGTAAGCAATATCGAAATAGTGACTCCTTTGCTATCGCCCCATATATGCATTGCCAGGGCAGAGGAAACTGTAGAAGCTACGATTACTGCTATATTGGTTCCGATTAAAACCACTCTTAAAAATTTATCAGGCTTTTTAATCAAATTAGATACTATTATAGCTTTTTTATCTCCTATCTTGGCTAAATATTTAAGATGCAGCTTGCTGGTAGAGATAACTGCAGTTTCTGCCCCGGAAAAAAAAGCAGCAATAAATATACACATAAATAATATAAAAGGACTGACTTTAATCCACCACTCGGTCAAAATTTCCTTACCTCCTATGCATCTTTACCCGGAGTATTATTTTTAGTCTGCGGTAGTTCTTTTATTATCTTTACTCTTCTAATCCTATTTTTTACTACCTGTTCAATGATTATTTGACAATTCTGATACCTTATCTTTTCATTTTTCTTAGGCACCCTGCCCAATAGATCATAAATAAAACCACCCAGAGTCTCGAAACCATTTTCGGGTATTTCGATGTTTAAAATTTCATTAATCTTTTCAATATTTATTATTGCATCAGTAATTACAGTATTATCTCCGATCATTTCAAACAATTTTATCTCTTTATCGTATTCATCAATTATCTCGCCAACTACTTCCTCTACCACATCCTCCATGGTAATCAATCCTGCTGTCCCACCATATTCGTCAATAGCAATGGCAATTTGAATTCTGTCTTTCTGAAAAATATCCAACAATTCGTCTATTTTTTTATTTTCCGGAACAAAGTAAGCCTCCCTTATTATCCCCTTTAAATCAAACTTTTCCTTTGAAATATACCATTGCTGGTAAATACCTAATAGATCCTTGGCATATAATATTCCGATAATATTGTCTATGGTGTCTTCATATACCGGGATTCTTGAATGCCCCATTTTATTAATCGTTTTTAATATTGAACCTAACTGGGTATCAGAGGAGATACAGACCATATCTACCCGGGGGATCATTACTTCTTTTACCATAGTATCACTAAAGTCAAATATATTTCTAATCATTTCATTCTCTTCCTCTTCTATCACTCCCTCATCCTTACCAGCATCTATCAGGGTTATTAAATCTTCTTCGGTAATTTCTTTTTTCTCTCTAGTACTTTTCTTACCAATAAAGTAATAGAGGACAATAATTACTGCTTTAAAAACTTTAATTAAGGGAAATAACCCAATGGAAATTATTTCTATCGGTCTGGCAACTCTTTTGGAAATATTTTCTGCATTAACCACAGCTAATGATTTCGGAACAATTTCTCCGAAAACAAGTATGGTAAAAATCATTATTCCGCTGGCTATACCGATGCCTATATCTCCAATAAGTTTTATAGCTAAATAAGTAGCCAAAGAGGAAGCCGTAATGTTTACGAACATATTTCCAATTAAAATAGAGATTAAGGTTCTTTGGGGATCATCAAGAAGTCTAATAATTGATTTTACCCGCCAATTATTCTCTTCTTCTTTTTGTATTTTTTTTAATTGCAGCTTGTTAAGTGAGAAGAGAGCGGTCTCTGCGCTGGAAAAAAAAGCTGATAATAATATGAAGCCTAACAGAGTAATAACTTCAAATATCAATATTATTAAATTAAAAGGGTCATCCAAAAAATAATCACCGCAACTTTTTCAAAAACCGTGAAGTATATTCTAAAATATCGACCATTTCAACCAATTAAACCAAGATGATGTGTTTGCTTTTGTTCAGTTAGATTGGGGATCTAAATATCAACAATAATTGAGTTTTTCGATTCCTAATCTAACGGTTTTTTATTGCAAAATTACAAAAAATTGAAATTAACACAGAGATTTTGAATTAAACTATGCAAATTTAACTTTCTTCGATATTCTTATCTTCTGTAAGATTATTACTCCCACTAATAATACAATACCTATTCCATCAGTTAATAACCCGGGTCTTAATAAAGCAAGTGCACTAATAATTAATATAACTCTTTCATATATATTAACATGGTCAAGAAGATATCCACCAGCAGCTGCTCCTAAGGCTAATACACCAGCTAAACAAGTAATAATCAATACCAAAGTATGGGCTACCGTACTATTTATAAATAACAGTCCTGGGTCAAGGGCAAATATAAAGGGAATCATAAATCCCGCTACTGCTAATCTTACGGCAATAAAACCGGTTTTCATAGAATTTCCGCCGGAAATTCCTGCTGCGGCATAAGCTGCTACCGCTACCGGCGGGGTAAGGTCAGCGATTACTCCAAAGTAAAGGATAAATAGATGGGCAGCTAAAGGGTTTACCCCTAAATCAATTAAAGCAGGTGCAGCCATGATAGATAGAATGATATATTTTGCAGTTGTAGGAAGTCCCATTCCCAACAAAATGGAGGCAATCATAGTGAAGAAAAGAGTTAACATTAAATTGCCATGGCCTAACATTACCAGTCCATTAGCAATCTTTAATCCTAAACCGGTAAGAGTCACTGCTCCCACTACCATTCCCGCACAGGCACATGCTGCTGCTACACCTAAAGCACTCTTAGCCCCTTCTTCAAAGGCCTGACCTAATTTCTTTAAATTTAGACGGGTATCAGGCTTTACCATACTAATAGCTAAG
>JADBKX010000137.1:0-1240 GCA_014894735.1 Candidatus Sediminicultor sextus
ACAATTTTATTTAATGACTGCTGCTTTTCTTAATCTCTCCATAATAGCAAGACCCAAGCCCCGCTCTTCTAATCCTTCGGTAATAATAATTTCAAATCCTTCTTTATCAAAACTTCTTAAAATAGCGAAGAGATTTGCTGCACATGTCTCTAATTCAGCACCCTTACCTATAACCTTAACCTCAAATCCATTATATTCGTTTAGATTTTCTTCTTTAGCCATTATCCCCACTTTAAATCCTTTTGCCTTATATTCAGAAGCCAACTGGCAAACTTCTTCTACCTCGGATTCCCCTTTTTCTTCCACTAAAATTAGTTTTGCTTGAGGAGAATAATGACTGCTTAGCATTCCTGGAGAACGAAAACCTTCTTCTAACTCCTTACTTATTTTTACCTGGCCGATTACTTCTTTTAATTTTTCCACTGATATCCCCCCTGCCCTCAGTACCTGGACGGGTTTAACGGTTATATCGAGAACAGTAGATTCTACCCCTACTTTAGTTTTTCCTCCATCAATAATCATCTCTATTTTACCGTCTAAATCATCGGCTACGTGTTGAGCAGTAGTGGGGCTTGTCCTTCCAAAAAGATTGGCACTGGGTGCTACTATGGGAGTTTTAGCTTCTATAATTAAGCTTAAGGCAATATTATCCGCCGGTATTCTTATTGCAATCGTATCTAAACCGGCAGTAACAATACCAGAAACTAATTCAGATTTTTTTAGAACTAAGGTAAGGGGCCCCGGCCAAAATACTTTAGCTAATTTTAAAGCTACCGGGGGAACTTGTTTGGACAATCTATACAATTCTTTTATATCGGCAATATGAGCAATTAAAGGATCATTAAATGGTCTTCCTTTGGCTTGAAATATTTTCGCAACCGCTTTCTCATTGAGGGCATCTGCCCCCAATCCATAGACTGTCTCAGTAGGAAAAGCCACCAAGTTACCTTTTTTTATTTCTTCTGCAGCTGTTTTTATCTTAGCAAAATCTATTCTTTTAGGATTTATTACTAATATTTTGGTTTTCATTTTAATATTTTTAATATTTTGTATCTTAATATTCCTATAGGAACTTCAATCTCAACTTCTTCTCCTTCCTGGTGACTTAAAAATGCCCGTCCTAAGGGAGAACTTATAGATATCTTATTATGAGTGAAATCTATTTGGTCATCCGGTACAAAGATATATTCAATTTCTTCCCCAGAACCTAAATTCTTCAGCTTTAGAGTTGTGCCGATAC
>JADBKX010000137.1:1340-14165 GCA_014894735.1 Candidatus Sediminicultor sextus
TATTCACTAACGACTAATTTTATAGTGGAATGGCTGAGGGAGGTGGGGTCGAACCACCGCTCCCAGATCCAGAGTCTGGTGTCCTACCACTAGACGATCCCTCAACTCTATAATAATCTTTTCTTTTTTTATTTTATACTAAATCGTGTTATTTGAAAAGTCTAATTAATTCTAATTAATTATTTTTTCACTTCTTCTATTTTTTCTATAGCTTCTTTTAAACGTTTAACCGTTTTGTCCTGACCTAATACTACCATTAATTCAAACAAGCCAGGACCTACTTTTTTACCGCTAAGCGCAACCCGAGTAGGATGGATTATTTGGCCGCCCTTTATTTGTAAAGAAGAGGCAACTTCTCTTACTGCATTTTCAATACTTTCTTCATTCCAACATTTAAGGGCAGAAAGCTTTTCCTTTAAAGTCTGCAAAATACCTGGTACACCTTCTTCGCTTAATACGCTATCAAAAGCCTGGGGTTCAATATCTATTTTATCTACAAAAAAATAATCCGCGTAGTCGACAAACTGAGAAAAATTTTTAATCCTTCCCTGCATAAGTTTTACCACTTCTTTTATGTACTCATTTTTTGCCGGAGAAAGATCTTCTTCATTTTCAATATAATTGGCCTCCTTAAGAAAGGGAAGAAGCATTTTGGTTAGGGAATCGATAGACATATTCTTCAAATACTCACTATTAAACCAATTTAGCTTTTCCATACTAAAAACAGCCGCATGTTTGGAAATTTTATCTAAACTAAACTCTTTAATTAATTCTTCTTTTGTAAATATCTCCCTTTCGCCGCCAGAAGACCAACCTAAATGAGTAATATAATTCACTACTGCCTCTGGGATATAACCCATCTTTTTATATTCCATAACCGAAGTAGCTCCGTGACGTTTACTCAGCCTGGTGTGATCTTGTCCCATAATCATAGGGATATGAGCAAATTTTGGTACATCAAATCCCAAGGCTTCATATATTACTATCTGTTTAGGAGTATTAGAAATATGGTCATCTCCTCTCATAACGTCGGTAATCTCCATTAAGGCATCATCAATGACTACCGCATAATTATAAGTAGGAATTCCGTCTGATTTCATAATTACAAAATCACTTAACAGCCCGCCGTCAAAAGTTACTTCCCCCCTTAATAGGTCATCAAAGGCAATTTCCTTGGCAGGAATTTTAAGTCTTATTACCGGTTTTCTACCTTCTGCTTCATATCTTTTCTTCTCCTCCTCACTAAGGTTAAAACAATGTCTATCATACTTAAGAGATTTATTTTCTCTTGCCTGCTTTTCTCTACTTTTAGCCAGTTCTTCTCTGGTACAATAACAATGATACGCTTTGTTATCTTTTAAAAGTTTTTCCGTATATTCCTGATAAATGTGTAAGCGCTTCATCTGATAATAGGGACCATATTCCCCGCCTTTTTCGGGTCCTTCATCCCAATCTAAATCTAACCATTTCATACCTTCCAGTATCACATTTACTGCTTCTTCAGTAGACCTTACTTGGTCGGTATCTTCAATACGTAAAACAAAAGTTCCATTATAATGTCTGGCATAAAGCCAATTAAATAAAGCCGTTCGGGCTCCTCCAATATGTAAATAACCAGTTGGACTAGGGGCAAACCTAACCCGTATTTTTTTGTCTTCCATTCTTTCTCCACCATTAATTAGTCGTTAGTGAATAGTCGTTAGTATATAGTATTTAATAGAGAATAAGATTTCTACTATATCTCTCTAAACTTGTAGGATATAATATTCTGACTATTAATTATTATTTTTCTACCAATCAGAATCACTAAATACAATATTTTTTATAAGAAACAAGGTTATTATAATACAAAAGCATTAATAAAACAATTGTTTATCAATTAGTAATTAGGACAGGCGGGTCTGCCCTCGTGAAAACGGGGGACGCCTGTCCTACAAATATTTATCATTCTATAAATCTGTCAAGGTGGGGTGAAGAGGAAATTTTATTTAACTAATTCTGACACCGGGACTATTTCTATACCAGCTTTAATCAATTCAGGAATCATCCTCTTCAATACATAAAAGGTATTTATGCGGCTATGACCAATAGCAATGGCCTCTCCTTCTCTTAAGGCAGTCTCTTGAACTTTCAACATCTGTCCTTTAATATATTCCATATCGTTCTCGTTATCCAAAAAGACCGATCTTACTGCAGCCTTAACTCCCATTTCTTCTGCAACTTGGTAAGCAATAGAATTCTTACTAGTCATACTATCTATGAAAAATAAATTATATCCTTTAATCTCTTCTAAAACTATCTCCATTATTTCTCTATTTTCGGTAATCTTTGAGCCCATATGATTATTAACCCCTATAATATAAGGGAAATTTAAAATACAGTCTCTGACAGACTTTCTGATTTCTTCTTCCGACATATAAGATTTAATAGCGCCAGGTCCGGGGTTATCAGAAGAATTACTGGGTTCCATGGGTAGATGCAACATAATTTCCTGATTATTTTTTCTGCCTTCTTCTGCAATAAATTCAGAATACTGGAGAAAAGGTAATATAGATAGTGCCACAGGAAATTCCAATTCCATTATTTTCTTCGCCACTTCTCTTTCATATCCTAAATCATCTATTATAAAAGCTGCTTTAGGTGAAAAGTTTATCTCTTCCTCTGAAGAGGCTAAATCATTAATTATTAAATCTGTATATTGTTCGCTGTCATAAGTAGTTTCTTCAGATTCCTTTAGTTCTAACTCTATTTCATTAGTAGTGGTTGGGTTAGCATTTTGGGTATTATGAAGGCTATTTTCTTCCTTAATAGACTTATTGAATAAATTAGAAATACTAAAAGCTATGATCAAAATAATTACTAAAGCAATAATATTTATAATTTCTCTTTGGCTCTTTTTCAAAATAAAATTCCTTTCAATTTGGTTAGTTAGTTAATTGGTTTCTGAAGGGCAGACACAAGGTCTGCCCCTACGACTTATTCACTATTAACTAACGACTAATTTAATTCTTCTTCCAATAACTGTATCGCCTTATTTAATTGTATATCCTGTTCATCATCTTCTGCTGCTGGTTCTACTAATATATCCGGTTCAATCCCGATATGATTTATAGAACGCTCGTTAGGGGTAAAATATTCAGAAGTGGTAATTGCAATTCCTGAGCCATCGTAAAGATTAAAGACTTGCTGGACTACTCCCTTGCCAAATGTTTTTTCCCCCAACAACTTTCCTCTTCCAGTATCCTGAATCGCTCCAGCTACAATTTCCGAAGCACTTGCACTACCCTCATTAACCAATACAAATAAAGGCCATTCGGGATATTCGTTTCCTCTGGATTCTATAGTAGCTACTATCCCATCTCTATCCTTGATATGAACGATCGGTCCTTCTTTTATGAATTTACTGGCTACCTCTATAGCACTATCTAGTAATCCTCCCGGATTATTGCGTAAATCGAGAATAATCCCATGAATATCACTATCTTTTTTAAATTCATTTAAGACTTCTTCTAATTCAGGTTTAGTATTCACATTAAAAGTAGTAATTCGGACATACCCAAGGTTATTATTCTTACCCATTACTTCCTTTTTTACTGCTTTAACTTCGATTATATCTCGGATTATGGAAATTTCTAAAATTTCCTCTACATTTTCTCTCTTAATTCCTAAGATAACTTCGGTTCCTTTCTCCCCCCTTAAAATATCAACTGCTTCATCTACCCCCATTCCTTCTGTTGATTTTCCATCAATCTCTACTATCTTATCTCCTGCTTTTACTCCTGCTTTATAAGCTGGGGTATCTTCAATGGGAGAAATTATAATTAATTGATCATCTTTCATAGAGATAATTATCCCTAACCCTCCAAAACGACCTAAAAACATATCTTCCTGCTCCCTTTTAAGGGATTGAGGGTCCATGAAACGAGTATAAGGGTCATCAAGGGCTTTAAGCATACCTTTTATAGCCCCCTGAACCACCTTATCTAAATCTATATCCTTCTTTATGTATTCAGATCTTACCAAATTTAAAGCTTCAAAGAAAGGCTCTAAGTTGTCATATAATTCCTCTTCGTTAGTTTTGCTATTTGCACAAACGTTGTAAAATAGAAATCCGCTTACTATAGAAACCAATACAAAAATAGAAATTAAGGTAATTATTTTATTACTTTTTATCTTTATCAAATTTTTCACCGCCAAATCTTTAAAATGTTTATATTTATAGCCAATTCATAGGGTCAGTAGGTTTACCTTCTACCCTAACTTCAAAATGCAGTCTGGTAGAAGAAACACCACCACTATCACCTACCTGACCTATAGATTGTCCCTTTTTTATTTTATCTCCAATATCTATTAATATTTTAGAAAGATGGGCATATAGAGTAGTAACCCTTCCACCATGATCGATAATTATTATCTGCCCATACCCTTTTATACTTCCAGTATAAATTACCTCTCCCGAACCGGCTGCATGAACTACTTGTCCAAGGGGAGCACTAATATCTATTCCAGAATTAAAGGTATCAGCATTAAATTCAATATTTTTTTGTCTTCCATACTCAGAAATTAATTTGCCCTGAATAGGTAAAGCTAAAATTCCCTTTTTAGGTTGTAGAGTAATCGTTGGGACTTCCTTCTGGGAATCCTTCTTAGAATCCTCTTCCTGTTGTTTATAAATTCTTTCTATTATATTCTTTATTTCTTGAGAAGATTGCTCTAACTCTTTTAACGATTTTAGGTATGTTTCTTTTTGAGAGTCTATCTGATTAATGATGGACTTTTTGGCTTTAATAGAAAATTCAATATTTTCTTTCTCTTTCCCTACTTCTTTTTTTAACAAACTCAATATCTCTTCCCGGTTCTCCAGATTTATTTTATTATTCTCTACCTTTTTCATCTGCTGGCGGATATCATTAATCACTTCAACATCTAAAGACAAAATATTTTTTATATATCGGAAACGGGTAAGAAAATCAGAAAAGCTTTCACTGTTGAATAAAATTTCCAGGTAACCAGTTAAGCGGTGTTTATATATCTCCCTTAATCTGCTTTCTAATAGCTTAGTCTTTTCCTTTAGCTTTTCTTTTTCAATAACAACTTCATCTTCTGCTGCTTTTATCTCTTTTTGAGCAAACGCTAAATCTTTTTCTGTAGTTTGCAATTCTTTCTCTGCATCCTGTAAAAGTATTTCAATTTTATGAAGTGTTTCTAAATGACCAATTTCTTTTTTTTGTAAATTATCAATTTCCTCTTTAACACTTTTAATCTGTTGTTCTATCTTTTTTAATCTCTGGTTTTCCTCGTTTATCTTTTGACTGTTGTCTCCACTGCTATCACCATAGCTAAAAAGCACCACAAATAAGATAAGGGCTAAAATTAATATTAATGTAGAAAATATTTTCTTATTTATTAAAACTAATCTCTTTTCATACATTTAAATATTTTCCTACTGAAAACATACTCCCTAAAATTCCCACTAAACTCCCTAATAGTACAATTGCTATACCTATGGGTAACAAATCTACATTATCCACCACTAATGGCAAAAAAGGAATAGCTTGATGTAATTTACTTATTGCGAAAAAATAAAAATTATATAAAATTATTGTGGAAAGAACGCTTGAGATAAAGCCCTGCAAAAAGCCCTCAATTATAAAGGGCCACTTAACAAACCAGGAAGTAGCTCCAACTAAGCTCATTATTTCAATTTCATTTCTTCTGGCATATACAGTGATTTTTATTATATTAGATATAATCAAAATAGAAGCAAAAACCAGAAGGGCTAATATTAACATTCCCGCTCTCCTAAATATATAAGTAAAGTTTAACAATTTTTCAGCTGTTTCCCGGCCATACTCAACTTCTTCCACTTTTATAAACTTAGTTATCTGATTAGCTATTTGCTCAATCGTTTTAGGATCTTTTACCTGTACCTCAAAAGAAGCAGGAAGTGGGTTTTTTTCAATAGCGCTGAGTATATCTTTTTGCTCTCCTAAATCTTTTGATAAACGCTGGTAAGCCTCCTCTTTAGATATAAATTTTACTTCTTTTATTCCGTTTATAGAATTAAAGTTATTTTTTAAAGTGTCTAATTCGGCCTTAGAAATGCTGTCTTCTAAATAAACTATAATCTCTAATTGAGATTCTAAATTTTCTAAAAAAAGATTTAAATTTACAGATATTAATAAAAAGACACCAACAATAAGTAAAATTGTAGTGATGCTTAATATTGCTGCTATACTCATTAAAGCACTTCTTCTAAAACTGAGTAAAGCCTCTCTAAAATAAAATCCCATATTCTCAAAAATCATCTTAATATATCCCTCTTTGGGTATCTTCTATTATTCGTCCTCGCTCCAACCTCACTACCCGCTTCTTAGCTTTATCTACCATAAGTTTATCATGGGAAGCCATTATAATAGTAGTCCCCCGTATGTTTATATGAAATAGAAGTTTCATAATCTCCCAGGAAGTGTAAGGATCTAAATTGCCAGTTGGTTCATCGGTGAGTAATATTAATGGTTCGTTAGCAATAGCCCGGGCAATACATAATTTTTGCTGCTCTCCTCCAGATAATAAATGTGGTTTTATCTTCCTTTTATTTTCCAGCCCTACTAAATTAAGGACCTTCTTAACTTGCTGTCTTATCTCAAAATTAGTTGCTCCAATCGCCTTTAAACCAAAGGAAATATTTTCATATACCATTCTATCATACAGCAATTTAAAATCTTGAAAGACAATGCCTATATTCCGCCTCAGATAAGGTATGTAACCGGGTTTAAGTCGAGCTATATTTATCCCATCGACAATTACCTGTCCCTTGGTAGGAACAATCCCTCGGTAAATCAATTTTAAAAAAGTGCTCTTCCCTGCCCCGGTTGCTCCTACTAAAAAAACAAATTCACCTTTTTTTATATGGATATTGACATCTCGTAAGGCCTGAATTTTATTGGGATAATTTTTATATACGTGAAACATTCTAATCATATTAAATAGTAACCTCAAAGGTTATGGTTTTAAAAATTTATAAACTAATTCATTATTAGCAAGAGCTTTTTCTTCTAAATTATTTACTTTTTTAAGTAAAATATCTTTTATTTTATCATTATTTTCTCTAACATATTCTATTTTTTCTTGAATATTTTTTAAAGAGATACCTTCATCTATTTCTAACAGCAATTCAGGCAATCCCAAATCTTCTACAAAATATTTCACTTTAGGATCATAGTTAAAAGCTATAAAAGGAATATTAGCCATACTGGAAAATATAATTGAATGAAGTCTCACCCCCACCACCAAAGATAATCGAGACAGAACAGAAAGTAATTCTTCAGGCTCAAGTTTTATTTTTAATATCTCGGCCTTATTCTTCATTAAAGATAATATTTCTTCACTAATATGCACATCTTCATCAAATTTAAAGGGAAGAAAAATTATTTTTGCCTGGTAACTTTTAATTAAATAATCAGCTACTTGGGCAAATATTCTTATTAAATTTGATCCATAGTTTTTATATTCTCTAACCGAAACCCCAATTAAGGGGCGGCTATCTGAATTAATCAATTCCTGAATATAAGGATAACTATCTATAGTATGGTTAATATTTTTTTTCTTCAACAAAAAAACGGGATCAGAATTCACATATATTGATGGTTTCACCACTCCTAAATTTTCTAGTAATTCTTTAGAGGAGTTATCTCTTACGGTAATTAAATCAACATTATTTAAAATCCACTTCATTAACTTTTTGTTAATCTGCTTATTTACCGGACCGATACCCTGGGCATAAATCATAACCGGCACTTTAACTATTTTTGCTACCAATATCAACCCCAAGTAATATAATATGCTCCAGCCTTTTCCGGTTGAATCTTGGAGTAATCCCCCACCCCCGCTAATAAAAAGATTAACATTTCGCAAACAACAAATAATGCTAATTAGGTGTAGCCGGTTTATGGCCTTTACCTGATAAGTTCGGGAGGTCTGCAAAGGATTATGGGAAAGAACTGTTATCTTTATTTGAGGTATCTTTTCTTTAAAGGCTCCAACCATAGATTTAAGAATGGCTTCATCTCCGATATTATCAAAACCATAATAACCGGAAATCATTATCTTTAGCATGGTTTTAGACTTTTTCATTATTAATTCTTTTCCTAAATATTTTTACCAGATAATAAAATACAATAATTATTATTAATCCCAGTACCAGGCCTAACCATGCTCCATTAAAGGTGCGTAACATTGAAAATAAAAAGGGAGTGTGAATATGACAGAAGGTATTAATTAAAGTAACCGGACCTATAGTCCCAATAATAATTATCGGAATCTTAAATTCTTTTATTTTTAAGTAATTCATACTTATCGCCAATAATAGGGCGGGATAACCGATTAAAAACTCTTTATTTCGGGGTCGGGCAATTAAAGTCTTTTCTAAGAAGATTCTTATCTTCTCCTCAATACTCAAAACAGGGAGAAAAGAAAAATTCCCTGAACGAGAGATATAGATTACCAAAAATAACGCAAAGAAAACCATTATAATTACATGTTCAATCAGGATGGGCTTCTTGATATTTTCCAAAATCATTAATTTTCCTTTATTCACCTTTAACCACATTATTGCCAGAACCAAAAGAAGCGGAACCAGATAAGAAATCTTTATTCCGCTAAACTGTTCTATCCCCAACATAAATTTATTATTGCTTAATAAAGCTGCTATTAACAGAGCGCCGGATAAAGTAATTAAAATTATCCTGAAAAATCCGAATAAAACCTTTTTTATCATCTCATTAAAACTGGGATTATTTTTAGAAAAATCTTGGGCATCTTTAAATTTAAAATTATTATTTCCCAAAAAATACCTTTCGTTATAAATGATTGCCAAAGTGGGAAATATTAGAGCTGTTAGTAAGGCCATCAGCTTTATTAAAAATATTTCTCGATTTAAAAAGAGGAGGAGTAGAGAAAATAAGATTCCTAAAAGTAACAGAGAATATTCTTGATATTTTTTTAGATTGAAAAGATTTTTTAAGAGGATTAATCCCCCGGAAATAACTCCCAGGATTAATAAAAGAATAAATAATTTTGGTTCTTGGTAGGAAGTAGAAAGAATACTGGCTCTTCCTGTCTTAAAACCACTAGCTTTCAACTCTTCTTTTATAGTTGTAATATAAGCTAAATTTTCCTCTATAAGATCAGAATTAGACTTCATAAAAGGGTTAATATAAAAAATTCTCACCTTTCTTTCTTTGGCTGCCCTAATCCACCTTTCTGTGGCTTTCTGTTTAGAAATAATGTCCATTTCTTCTTTAGTAATACTATGAACTCTGACTGCTAATTCGCTTGCTTGATGAGCGACTGTTTCAATCCCTTTTTGATCAGCAAATTCTATAATTCCAAAAGAATATTCTTTTAATTTTAGAAGTTCTGCGGTATGAATTAAATTTTCTTTTAAAGGATAACCTAAAACTGTTTCCCCCTCAAAAATTATTCCCGAAATCTTTCCGGCCTCATCACTTTCTTTAAATTTAAACTCTACATCTTCCTTACTAATTTGAGGAAAATTTTGAAGACGTAAAATGACCTGAAAGCCCAAATTTCTTACCAACTCAATATCTTCTTCTGAAAATCCTAAACCTAAATCAGCAAGTTTATCTTCGCTCCCTTTCACTTTTAAACCCATATAAGGAGGAAACCCAAGATCTCTTACTAAATCTTCGCCTAATTGTCTTTGTAAATTTTCCTTTATACGAAGATAATCATTTTTATCATTGAATATAATATAAGCTTCTCCTGGCGAAGGCTGATATTTTTCAAAAGGATCGATTGATTTTAAGAAGAAATTTAATTTATTAAGTTCTTCATTAGAAAAATAGAGTATCTTTCCAGAAAAAACGAGATTTTCCAGGGTATCTTCATGAATGGCTATTGAATTAATCCCGGAATCTTTTATTTTATCCAACAGCTCAATTTCATCATATCCCTCCTGATAAGATAATTCTCTCAATTCATTCAGGCTCATTACCAATTCTACTTGTTTAAAATTACTCTCCAGGCGGGAACGATGAAAAGCAATAATCCCGGCAACTACTAAAGCGACAATAATAAAAAAAATCAAAACCGAATAAGATTTTTTAAGCACAATAATATTTCCTTTTCCTTCACTTAATATTTGGTAAACTGAAAATATTTTAGCATATTTAGAAATATAAGTAAAAACTTTAAACAAAAAACTAAAAACTTTTTCTTTAATTTTAAATTTTAAGTTATAGTTTTGTGCTTTGCGCTATATCCTATACGCTACATGCTAAACACTATCTTCTAAAATACGAGATACGATTCACGAGATACGAGATACTAATTTACACTCCATACCCTTCTTCATCATAATTATTGTTGCCGTTTAATATTTCCATTCCCAAGCAATATTTTTTAGCTAATTTTTTCTTTAAAAAATCTCTGGCAACTTCAGGGAATAAAATATAAGAAAGAACGTCTTCTATGTTTTCAGCTAAATAGGACGCTTCCTTTTTGGCTTTTTCGATAGAAGGCTCTAATAGATCAGCCGGTCGACATTTAATCATTTCATTTTTTTTAATTTTTGCTTTTTTAATGACTTTTGGATCTATAAGAGCTGGTGATCGGCCATAAAATCCCCTAAGATAATTACGAACTTCTTCTGGAATCATTTTATACCGTTCTTTTAAAATAATATTTAAAGTCGCTTGGGTTCCTACAATCTGACTGGTGGGAGTAACTAAAGGAGGATAACCTAATTCTTTTCGAACTCGCGGAATCTCTTTTAACACTTCTTCATATTTATCTTCTGCTTTTTGTTGTTTTAACTGAACAGCTAAATTAGAAAGCATCCCTCCGGGAATTTGATAAGTTAACACCCGAGTATCTATACCTTCAACATTGGATTCCATATCTTTATGATTTTCTCTCACTTTTTTAAAGTAGGCAGCAATTTCATAAGCCAGTTTTAAATCCAATCCAGTATCATAAGGTGTTCCTCGTAGAGTTTCTACCAAGGGTTCTAATGCAGGTTGAGAAGTTTGAAGAGCCAATGATGATATTGCTGTGTCTACTACATCTATCCCAGCTTCTGTAGCTTTCAAATAAGCCATCATCCCCATTCCGCTGGTAAAATGACAATGTAGTTGAAGAGGAATAGAAATAACTTCTTTAATATCTTTGGTTAAATCATAGGCTTTATAGGGAGAAATTAAGCCAGCCATGTCTTTTATACAGATCGAATCTGCTCCCATTTGCTCCATCTCCTGTGCCTGCTTCACAAATACCTCATTGTTATGAAACGGACTTATCGTAAAACAGATAGTTCCCTGAACATGGGCGCCCTCCGATTTTGCTGCTTTAAAAGCAGTTTCCATATTACGGATATCGTTTAAAGCATCAAAAATACGTATAATATCTATTCCATTAACGACTGCTCTTTTTACGAATTCAGTAACTACATCATCAGAATAATGCTTATAACCCAATATATTTTGTCCCCTTAATAACATTTGAAGCCTAGTATTGGGAAGATTCTTTTTTAAAATTCTTAATCGTTCCCAGGGATCTTCATCTAAAAACCGCATACAGCTGTCAAAAGTAGCACCTCCCCAAACCTCCATAGAATAAAATCCTACGGCATCTAATTTTTCACATGCGGGCACCATCTCTTTGGTAGTCATTCGGGTTGCTAATAATGATTGATGGGCATCTCTTAATGTTGTATCTGTAATTTTAAGCGGTTTTTTTAGCTGTGATTTTTCTTTTAAAAGCATATCCTTGGGAGCATGGTCTTTTTTTAAATTTAAAGAAATGTTTCCTTCTAAAACACTGTTGTTTATTATTTTTATATCGGAATCTGCTATTTTTATTAATGTTGTATTTTCTCCCATAAGTGTAAGTCAAAGCCTCCTGAATGAATTTTATAATACTCTATTCAATAAATAAATCGCGGTTTGTATAAATTAACGCAGGCTAAAGCCTATATATTACAGACTAAATCCTGCGTCTTATAATTAAAAATTACCATTATTTATATATAGCTAATACATATTAAAAGATAACGATTTTTTCCACCTAAAAGTTTAGAGACTTGATTCATCAAGCCCCTATCTATACTTCTTCTTTCTTAATTGTCGTTATCTTTCCTAATGCGATACACGATACATAATACGAATTTTATTTTATTAAAGTCAACATTATTCCAGCAGCAACTGCAGTTCCAATTACTCCGGCTACATTAGGTCCCATGGCATGCATCAATAAAAAGTTGCTCGGATTTGCTTCTTGACCTACTTTCTGGGCTACTCTGGCAGCCATAGGCACAGCAGACACTCCGGCAGCGCCAATCAAAGGATTAATCTTCCCCCCGGTAATTTTATTTAATAATTTAGCAAATAAAACTCCCCCGGCAGTCCCAAAAGCAAAGGCAATTAAACCTAAGATAATTATTTTAATAGTACTAAAAGTTAAAAAATATTCAGCTTGCATAGTGGCTCCTACACAGGTAGATAAAAATATAGTGACAATATTGATTAATTCATTTTGAGCAGTATTAGATAATCTGTCCACTACTAAACTTTCTCTAAATAAGTTTCCCAACATTAACATACCGATAATGGGAACCGAAGCTGGCAATAAAAGGCCGATTAAAACAGTCGAAATAATCGGGAAGAGTATCCTCTCTGACCGGGATACTGGCCTGAGTTGTTTCATAACTATTTTTCTTTCCTCTATGGTAGTTAACAATTTCATTATGGGAGGTTGAATTATAGGAACCAATGACATATAAGAATATGCCGCCACCGCTACAGC
>JADBKX010000030.1 GCA_014894735.1 Candidatus Sediminicultor sextus
CATCAGTAAATGATTCATAAGCCACTACTTTTCCGCCTAATTTTTCAAAACTTTCCCTAAAGGCTTCAGCTAATCCCTTGGTATAGTCATTGGCATTATCAAAGATAACTGCTGCGGTTTTTGCTTTTAAGTCATTATAACTGAAGGAAGAAACTACAGCACCCTGGAAGGGATCAAGAAAACAGGCTCGGAAAATATAATCTCCAGTAAGAGTAACTTGGACCGCAGTAGAAGTTGGACTAATAACTGGGACGCCGGCATCTTGAGCAATAGGGGCACCAGCTAAAGTACATTTACTCATTACTGAGCCGATAATGGCTACTACTTCGTCTTGGTCAATTAACTTACGAAAGGCATTAGCGGCTGCTTCGGGAGAACCTTGGTCATCTTCAAAAATATAATTGATTAAATATTTTGTTCCTCCGATGTCAATTCCGCCTTCAGCATTTACTGCTTTAAAGGCTAATACACAACCATTTCGAGTAGAAGCTCCATAAGTAGCTGCACCACCTGTCAGGCAAGCGACTCCACCAATTTTAACCAATTTTGCCGAAGCGACTGAAACAGAAAATAAAAAACATACTAAAATTAATAAAATCAACAATTTCTTATTCATTTTTAGATCTCCTTTTAATAAGTTTATTTTTATTAAATTTTACAAGTTCAAACAAAAACTACGATTATGTTAAGTTTATTGAATTATTATCCCTCCTTTTTAATTAAAAGATTTTGATATAGGATTGGTACTATAATGTATATATGTGTACTTCGACCTTTATTTAAAAATAGCCTAAAGAATTGGTTCAAATTTATGGAACCTATCCTTCAGGCTTTTTTCCTAAAAGTGTGACATTTATAAATAAATGCTTTATACCGCTCGGTCCAGACTTCTTTAAAAAAACGGAACCCTAGGTATACTCCCAATATAATATTCAATTTTGAAAAAATCTTACCATGTACGACTAAAATTGTCAAGTTTTTATTAATTTTTATGAAAGAGTTAAGGTAAAATTTATTTATTTCAGTAAATTGTAAATATTATAAATATAAATCGATTTTTTATTATATTTGAAAGGGTACAGGAGTAAAAGATAAGATACAGAAAATTAAGGCGCAGATTCCTAATATTTTTCTTTTTTTATCTAAAGGAGTATCATCATCCAATGGTGGAGGGTGATTGAATCCAAATATTAGGAGCAAGACAAATAATAAGGTCCACGCTGGATTAACAAATATACAGATAAGGCCTAAAATACCCAAGGTTATATAATAAGTGATTTTACTATTTTTACCGAATAGGGAATAAATGATGTGTCCGCCATCTAATTGTCCAACAGGAAGGAGATTTAAAGCAGTTACAAACAATCCCACCCAACCAGCATAGGCTATAGGATGTAAGATTACATCCTGACCTTCCGGAAGATACCCGAACATTATTTTTTCTATAAATGAGAACAGTATGGAGCTTCCCAGAGGTATAACCGGTCCCTTAATTTCTGAAATTATTGCTACTTCTGATAATTTAAGCCCGATTATTATAGTAGGGATAGTGAGGACCAAACCTACAAAAGGTCCAGCTATTCCGATGTCAAATAAAGCTTTACGGTTAGGCATAATCCCTTTCATTTTGATAACTGCCCCTAAAGTTCCAAAAGGAGAAAGAGGGAAGGGGATAAAAAAGGGAAGAGTGACTTCTACCCCGTATCTTCTGCTAACAAAAAAATGGCCTAGTTCGTGAGCAAGTAGAATAGTGATTAAAAATAGGGCATACCAAATACCACCTACAAAAAAACAAGAAATTATAGTAAGAAGAAATAAAATTAAATTTAAAATTAACTCTCACCTCTTTATATCGCTTTACTTTATGTAAATTATTATATCTTAATCTTCCCTATTTATAAAGCGGTGTCCTCTCAAAGGTGATAGAAATTAAAAATATAAATTTGTTCTTTTAATTTTTTCGTTTTGGAGTAAAATAAATATAGCAATGAAATAGTATCGAGTATCGAGTATATAGTGAAGAAGACAGAAGAAAAACGGGATAAGTGATTTGTAGAAGTTCGATTTATTGAGTTTGTAAAAAAAATAAAAGGATACTATAGGTATGAATAAAAGTATAAAAAAAGTAAGAGCCCATCTTCTAATTTCTGGAAGAGTACAGGGAGTAGCTTTTCGTTATTATACCCAGGATATTGCCCAAAGTTTAGAAATAAAGGGATGGGTTAGGAATTGTTGGGATGGTAAGGTAGAGATAGTTATGGAAGGGGAAGAAGAAAAAGTAAAAGAACTAATAGATTGGTGTTACCAGGGACCGGGGAGTGCCATTGTAGAAAAAGTAGACGTAGAATGGGAAAAATACAGGGGAGAATTCAATTCTTTCGGTATCAGGGGATAGTAAAAACTTCCAATTAAATAATAAAAAATAGAGGATTTACTTTAAAAATCATGAATGATATCAGGAAAGAAAAATTATAAAGAGAAAGCAAGATTAAAAAATATTTTTCATTTCATTGGTTTTTATATTATAATTTATTAAGGTGCGATAAGTAGGAATAAATTTTTAAATATATTTTGGAAAGGAGGAAGCAAAATGTGGATTATTTTGGGAGGAATAGCAGCTATAATTTTAGGGGTATTAGGATTAATCCAATGGTGGTTATTGTTTCTAAAAGCTTTAGCGGCATTGGTGCCTTTTATTTTATTGATTGGTGGAATATTTGCAGTAATAATAGGCATAAGTTCTGTTAAAGAAAGAGCAGAAGAGAAAAGGGAAGAAGCTGCCGAGCAATCTACAGAAAGCGATAAATCCTAATCAGAAGCAAAATAAACAATGTCTAAATTAATACATAAAATTTAGAAGGATTTTATAAGGTGAGTAAAGATTTTAAGCCTAAACTGAAGAAACCAAAGTTTAAAGAAGATTTAGAAATTGCTGTAACCATATTAATAATGATATTGGTTTTTTATGTACTAACTTATTTTGGGGTTGATAAAATATTAAGTACGGCAATTGTAGCCTTATTGGGCGTTTTTATGGAGGTAGCCAGACAAATTTTTTCTCAAGTTATATTTTTGATCCAATCAATTCCCTATATAGGGCCGATTGTAGCTAAAGTAATAGCCTGGCCTTTCTTTATTACTTTAAATGCGGTAGCTTATCTGGTTGCTTTGATATTAATTAGAGTTAAGGGGTACAAACAAGCAGCCAATGCCCGGGTGTTAACTACTGTTTTTCTTGTCGGAATATTATTAGGATTTATTTTAGGCCGGGTTTTTAAGTTTATATAAATTAGTATC
>JADBKX010000084.1:0-8554 GCA_014894735.1 Candidatus Sediminicultor sextus
AATTAAAATTGGGGTGGTTTATAAATATGGCGAAGCCTATCCGTATTGGAATTGTTGGTAGTCGTTTTGCTGCACAGTTTCATTATACCACCTATCAGCGGGTAACTGGCATAGATGTAGAAAATTGGCACTAAACAAGGTTGGTCTAATCCTTCAATGGTAAATAATAATTTTAATTACAAAATTAATGATTCCCAGGGAACAAATGTTGAACCTATCCTTATTAAAGATTTTGATCTTGAGAAATATCATGATTACGAATCTTCTTTAAGTGAAAGGTGTAAAGATTTTTGGAATAAGAAGAAAGGTGTAGCTGTCTACCGTAGATTTAGGGTTCCCCGGGTTTTTGCTTCAGCCTGTAAAGATATGAAAACCTCTCTTGAATTGCAGCTTGGTGCACTGAATGAAAGTATGAAATATAAAGCTGATATCCCAAATTTCCTCGAACCTTGGTATGGTATTGGAACAATCACCAGTGCCTTTGGAGTTGATTATATCTGGTATGAAGGGCAGGCACCTGCTATTAATCCTTCTTTTAATAGTATAGAAGAGGTACTAAATTATCAATATCTTCCCGTAGAGAAAACAGAAATCGGCAAACATACTTTAGGTGTAATTGAATATTTTTTAGAAAAGACAGAAGGGAAAATCCCAATTTCTTTTGCCGATATACAATCACCTTTGGATATTGCCTCACTTCTTTTACCGATTGATAAATTATTTCTTGAGATGTACGATAATCCAGAGAAGTATACAAAACTGCTTTCCATTATAGTTGATTTATTATTAGATTTTACAAAAAAACAGCAGGAATTGATCGGTGATGCTTTAGTTTATCCTGGACATGGTTTTGCTAGTAGTCGGTATTTCAAGGGGATTGGCATGAGCGATGATAATACTATAATGATATCGGATGATTTTTATGAAAGATTTGAAATTCCTTTTAGGAAGAAAATAGGTTTAGAGTTTGGAGGTTATGTTTTTCATTCCTGTGGTAATTGGTCTAAAAAAATTTCTGTAATTAAAAAAATAAGTAACCTTGTTATGGTGGATGGTGCTTTTTCGGAAGAAACAGATCCAGATCCTAATGTAGTTGAAACTTTTGCTGAACAGTTTGTAAATACCGGAATAATTGTAAATGCCAGAATAGTGGGGGATATTCAGACTATAACGGAAACAGTAAAGAAACTCTGGAAACCTGGTATCAAATTAATAGTTGTAACTTATTGCAAAAGCCCGGCTGAACAGGGGGAAGTTTATGAACGGATTCATGAAATCTGCTGTAATTAATTGCCGGAAAATTTAAAAATAGTGTTGTAAATTCAGAGGAGTATAAATATATAAAACTGATTAATGTGTTACATAAAGGAAAAAGGAGAAGAGGAGAAATGACAGGGAGAGAAAGGATATTATCCGTATTAAGAGGAGATATCCCTGATAGAGTCCCTGTGGGCTTATTTGTTCAGGAGGAGTACCTTAGTTGGTTTTTTCCAAATAAAAAAGTGATCGATAGGGTTACAGATGCAGTAAAGTGTGCCCGGATTTTAGGGTTTGATTTAATTACCAGAGATAGAAAATTTGAAACTCCCTATTTTATGAAAAAAAGTTTTAAAAATTGGGAAGTTGATGAGAAAATTACAAGAGACAAGGATATGCTCTATCGGATGATAGATATAACTACTCCAGATAGAACACTAAAACAGGTTGAAGCAGGTCCTTATGACCAAAGAACAGTATCCGGAATTCATTTTTCAACCGTTAAATATTTGATTGAAGATGAAGGAGATTTTGAGATCTTCCAAAAGTATGTACCTGAGCTTGATTTAAAGACTATTTCCGAGATGAGGGAAAGGGCAAACTTTTCAAAGAAATTAATTGGTAATTTAGGTATTGCTGCTCCCTGGGGTTGGGGAGGAGTATTTAATCAGGCTGCAACCTATAGAAATATTCAAAATATATTAATGGATGCCTACCTTAATCAAGATTTCTATCGGGCCTATATGGAAAAGATGACGGAATTAATTATAAAAAGTAATGAGGCTTTAGCAGATACGAGTTTTGAATGTATCGGAATTCAGGGGAATATAGCCAATTCCGGGGTGGTCGGTGCAGATTATTTCAATAGATATATTCTTCCTTATGAAAAAAAATTGGTAAAAACTATTCATGATGCAGGTAAGTTTACCTTATATCATAACTGCGGCAAGGCCAGAGTCTTACAGAAAAGCTATATAAAAATGGGTCTTGATATGTGGGAGACGGTTGCAGGATCACCTCAGGGAGATAATGATTTAAGGGAAACTAAGGAATTGATAGGTAATAAAATAACTATTTCTGGAAATCTGGATCAGGTTAATTTTATTAAAACAGCCAGTTTAGAAGAAATTGAACAAAAAGTTTCTGAACTAATACATATCGGGAAACCAGGAGGAAGGTATATATTTGCAGCATCCGATTTTTTGGAAAAGGGTACTCCTTTAGAAAATGTAAAAAAAATTATAGAGGTTGCTAAAAGAGAAGGGCGCTATTAAAAATAGGTATTATCTTTTTTAGAAATGAGGAAGGATTTTGATAGTGAATAGTAAACAATCAGAGAACTTTTTACCCGTTACTTTTGTTTTTCACCCCGAGTGGTGGTATAAAAACTATGACTTGAGTTTTAAAAGAGAGTTTTTCTATGACCCGAATACCCGGGTAGAGGCCGATTTAAGGATGCGTAAAATACTTAATGAACGTTTCGGGAAATATAATATAGAAAAAGAGAATTCCATAGAACCCCGACCCTGTATTGGGGCGGTTTATCTGGCAGCGGGATATATAATATCAGAGATGTTTGGCTGTGAGGTAAAATATACTAGAGATTCTTCACCACAGGTTATATCGAAAAATATATCTGATGAGAAAGCCGACAAGATTGAATCTGTGAATTTTAATAAAAACGAGACATTTCAAGAATTAAAAAAGTTGGTTGAACAACTTAAAAAGAAATTTGGTTATGTTATGGGTGATATAAACTGGCAGGGAATTTTAAATGTAGCATTGGATATACGTGGAGATGAAATTTTTATCGATGTGTTAAAGAATCCGAAACGAGCAAGGAGAATTTTTCATGCTATTACAGAAACGATTAAAAATTTTGTGAATTACATTAAAAGCGAAACTGGTACATCATCTATTTCAGTAAATAGATCGGTAAAATTTGTAAATCCAGAAATTAATTTACATTCGAATTGTTCAGTAGTTATGATTTCTGCTAACACTTATCGAGATATACTTTTAGAATATGATATTAAATTAGCAAAAGCTCTGCAGCCATATGGGATTCATCACTGTGGAAATAACATGCACATTTATGCTGATAGTTATGCTCAAATACCCGGTATTTCCTTTTTTGATGTGGGTTGGGGATCTGATATTACTATCTGCCGCGAAAAACTACCCAAAGCATTTCTAAACCTACGTTACGATCCGGTAAAGATAGGGAAAGTAGAGCCGAGAGAAGTAAAAAAGGATATAAATAAGATGCTTAAACAATCAGGGAATTCTGAGAAAACCGGGATCTGCTGTATTAATATGGGGTGGGATGTTCCTGACAAAAATATTCTTACTGTGATTGAAACTGTAGAAGAATACAGGAAAAGATTTGTCTATCGGTAAGGTTTTGTAAAGAGTTAGAAGATACTTTCTTATATCATAAAAATATGAATTTAAAAAAAAGTTAGCCTATTAAGATAAAAATGTGATATTATTTAGATAAGCCGGCACCGAAGATCCCTATGCAGAAAGTGTGCTTTCTTGAAAAAGTATATTGAGGTAGACAAGGCATTTTGGGCAAAGGGTATTTGGTATCTACGATAGATATAAATGAAGAAGTGATCCAAAGATACGTAGAATCACCAGAAGAGGAAGGAATAGGATAAGCAAAACTTGAGTTTTGAAAGTACCATGCTTATAAAGGCGTAGGCATCTGTTAATTCTATAGAAGGAGAAATTTTATATGACAGATGAGCAGTGGCAGATTTTACTCGCTATCATCAAGGGTGAAAATCTAAAACCTCTTCCTGTTGGTTTTATAATTGACAGTCCTTGGCTTCCTAACTGGGCAGAAATAAGTATTTTTGATTATTTTTCAAACCCTGAACTTTGGTTTTTGGCAAATATAAAAGCTGTTAAGACTTTTCCAGAAGTACTTTTTTTCCCTGGTTTTTGGTCAGAGTATGGAATGTGTTCAGAGCCTTCTGCCTTTGGCTGCAGATGTATTTGGGGCGAAAATGAATTTCCCTTTGCCGAAAAAGTTCTCCAAAGTATCAGTGATATACCTAATCTTCCTCAACCTGATGTACATAAAGATGGTCTGCTTCCCTTTATAATCAAAAGGCCTATTCAATTTCGAAAGCATATTGAGGAGGAAGGGCAGCGGATTCGTTTTGCCGTTTCCCGAGGTCCTCTTAACATTGCCTCTTTCCTTATGGGAAGCACAGATTTTCTCATAGCACTAAAAACTCAACCAAAAGAAATAAATCTTTTTCTTAAACGTATATCCAATTTTATTATGGAATGGCTCTGGTTTCAGAAAGAAACGTTTCCTTCTATCGATGGGATGTTTTTGTTGGATGATATGGTGGGTTTTCTGGGGGAAGGCGATTTTTGTACATTTGCTCTTCCTTTTCTCACGAAAATCTTCCACTCCCTGGATGTTTCAGTAAAGTTTTTCCATAATGATACGCCAGGAATGGTTTCTGTTCCTTATTTAAAAGAGATTGGAGTTAATCTATATAATTTTAGTTTTCAACATTCTCTTCAGGAAATGAAAGAAGCGACTAAAAATGAGATTGTACTTCTTGGAAATGTACCACCACGAGAAGTCATGTCAGAAGGAACTCCAGAGACAGTTGTAGAAAGTGTAAGACAAACACTTGATACAGTTCAAGATACATCGAAAATCATTCTTTCTTGTGGTGGGGGAATGCCTCCTGGTGTTCCAACAAAAAATATTATTGCATTTTTAGAGACCGTTAAAAGACTTACTAAAAAATAGATACCAAGAGAATATGTTTATTAATAACTATTCATTATTAGGAAATAAATTAATAAATATTACTCAGTAATATCTCCTAAACGAAGGTGGATCAGAACAATTTAAGCTAACATAGTATCGTTTCCATAAAAGTATAAAGGGGGTGATTAAAAGAAATATTTGTTTTATAAGTCAGGTTTTTAGGGATAACTTATTTTAAAAAATTTTTAAAGGAGTATTATTTAAAATGAAAAACAGAAAAAATAAACCACAGGGAACGATTTTAGTTTCTTCAATAGTTTTAGTAGTCTTAATTATGATTTTTTCGTTAAGCACTATGGCTGCTGGAAAATACACTGAGGCGCCTGAACTGAAACTGATGGTTGAAGCTGGAACACTTCCTAAAGTTGAAAACCGCCTTCCCGAAAATCCATTGGTTGTCCAACCGATAGAAAGCATCGGTAAATATGGCGGCACATGGCGGCGTGCTTTCACTGGCATCAAAGATTTCCATGCCTATGGGCGTCAGATTTACGATCCAATTTTGCGTTGGCCAATCAATCCAAAAGATGAGATTCAACCCGGTCTTGCAGAAAGATGGGAATGGTCAGTTGATGGTAAAGAGTTGACACTCTATTTACGCAAGGGTTTGAAGTGGTCTGACGGCGAGCCTTTCACTACCGCTGACATCACCTTCTGGTGGAACGATATTGAAAATGATCCCAACATTACCCCTGCCGGACCCCACAGTGAATGGATGATCAACGACAAGCCGATGATCCTGGAAGTGATTGATAACACGACCATCAAATTGAAATTTGATGCTCCTAACGGTTTGGCAGAACGCGTTGGATTGGCATTCCATGGCAACCAATGGCCTCTGGGCTTCGAGCGCTTTGGCTTCTTTGCTCCCCGCCATTATCTCGAGCAATTCCACCCGAAATATAACAAAGAACTGACTGACTATGCTATCTTCGAGGAAAAGTCCTTTGACTTCAACACTGAGCGCCCAGTGATGACTGCCTGGCAGATTACTGAGTGGGGCCCTGGTGCTACCCGCCTTGTTGCAACCCGTAACCCCTACTACTGGAAAGTTGACCCCGAAGGTCAGCAGCTTCCATATATTGATAAAATTTCTTTGACTCTCTTTGAAGATGTACAAGCGTTGAACCTTGAAGCCATCAATGGCAATATTGACTTCCAATTTCGCCGCATGAGCCTCTCGAACTATCCTGTCTTCAAAGAGAACGAAATTAAAGGCGATTACCACATCTTGTTATGGCCAGATGCTATTCCTTCGAAGATAGTCTACTACTTTAATCAATCTATTGACGACCCGGGTCTGCGCGAAATTTTTCAAAATGTGAAATTTCGCAGAGCGATGTCTCTTGCAATTAACCGCGACGAAATTAACGAAATTTGTTACCTTGGTTTGGGTACACCGCGAGCCTTCACAGTCGTGCCCGATTCACCTTATTACACGCCAGAATTAGAGAAATTGTATGCCACCTACGATGTAGAACAGGCTGAAGCACTACTTGATGAAATTGGTCTCGTAAAGGGTGCTGACGGATTCCGCACCCGTATGGATGGCAGCCCGTTGGAAATCACTATCGAAGGTATGGATTGGGACAAGGCTTCCACAGATGAAGTGCAATTGGTTGTCTCCTACTGGAATGCTGTTGGTGTCAAGACTAACCTAAAACTGATGAATCGTGATATCTACTGGCCGCGTGCTACATCCAATGAGGTTCAAGTTGCCATTTGGACGGAATCCCGAGCAATTGATCCGATGGTTGACCCGATTTGGCTTTTCCCCTTCGACGAACGATCTTGGGCCGCTCCTGCTTATGGCATTTGGTACAAATCTGGGGGCAAGTTCGGTCAAGAACCTACAGCTGAAATTAAAGTCGCAATGGACATGTATAACAAATTTAAAGTCTCTGTTGATCCTGCCATACAACTTTCCATCGCGAAAGAACTGGTTAAAATGTCAGTTGAAAATGTGTATAATATCGGTACTGTGGGTCTGCTTCCGAATGTCGTTGTTGTGAAAAATAATTTCAAGAATGTACCCGAAAACTTTACAACCGACTGGATCTATATGGCTCCAGGCACGCTCGAACCATGTCATTTTTACTTTGACAATTAATTTTATTATTTCGAGCAAGTTTAAAAAAGGCAGGGCTCGCACTCCGCGAGCCCTGCAAAAATTTTCTACTCAAAGAGGTGTACTTTGTTAAATTATATAATTAGACGTATTTTAGGAATGATCCCTACACTAATCTTTATCTCTTTCATTAGTTTTATAATTATTCAACTTCCGCCAGGTGATTTTATGACCTCTCTACAGGCTGATATCGCAGCATCTGGCGGTGGGCAGGATTCTAGAACACTTGAGGCTTTGCGTCAACGTTACGGCATGGACAAACCGATAGTTATCCAATATTGGCGCTGGGTATCTGGTTTTCCGAGAGGTGATTTTGGGTATTCTATGGAATGGAACGCCCCCGTTAGAAGTTTGATTGCCGGACGGGTTGGATTTACTATTCTGATATCAGGATTAGCGCTTATTTTAATGTGGGTGGTTGCCATTCCAATTGCAATTTATTCAGCAAATCACCAATATTCTCTTGCTGATAATATATTTACTTTTCTGGGCTTTGTTGGCTTGTCCATTCCAGATTTTTTGCTTGCTCTCATCTATATAGTTGTTATTTCATTATGTTTTGGTGGTTCTCCAACCGGTTTATACAGCAGCCTGAGCATGGAAGATTCGCCTTGGAACATTGCTAAAATCCTTGATTTATTAAACCACTTATGGGCTCCGGTACTCATTTTGGCTGTGGCCGGCACGGCTGAACTGATCCGGATCATGCGCAGTAGTATGCTCGACGTCTTAGGACAGCAATTCATCACTACTGCTCGTGCTAAAGGCTTAAAAGAAAAAATTGTCCAAACAAAATATGCTGTGCGGATGGCGATCAACCCGATGATTAGCGTTTTGGGCATGCAGATTCCAAAATTGATTTCCAGTTCAATTATTGTTGGTGTGGTTATGTCTATCCCAACGATTGGACCAATGTTTTTACGCGCCCTCACCACGCAAGATATGTATCTGGCAGGCGGGATGTTAATGGTCATGGCTATCATGTTATTGATCGGTAACCTCCTGGCGGATATTACTCTATTATTTATTGACCCAAGGATACGTTACTAATGAAAGAGCGAACTGATTTACAAGAAAAATCTAACATGCTGCGTTCCTTATACGAGCAAAATATGCAAAAAAACGGTAACTTGGCAGAAGAAGAAATGTTGGCTGCAGAAGAAGCCCATTACGCTGTTTCGCAGTGGGGCATAGCCTGGCGTAAATTTAGACGCAATAAAGTAGCTATTATTGGCATGTTGGCTATTTTTCTCTTTTACCTGGTTGCATTGTTTGGTGATTTTATTACTCCCTATAATTTAGAAACTCGTAATGTTAAGTATGCATTAATGCCGCCTCAAAAGGTACATTTCTTTCATGATGGCAAG
>JADBKX010000084.1:8654-13502 GCA_014894735.1 Candidatus Sediminicultor sextus
CGCGCGATAGAGGTCGTTCGCTCCTTCCCAGTGATTCCGCTGTGGATGGCACTGACCGCTGCGTTGCCATCTAATTGGTCTGTCGGTAAACTATATTTCGCCATCACTGTCATACTCTCTCTGGTCGCCTGGACATGGCTAGCACGTCAACTGCGTGGCAAAGTACTTGCTACTCGTGAGGAAGATTTTGTCATGGCAGCCCGCCTGACTGGCGCCAGTGATTGGTGGATCATTGTTCACCATCTGATTCCAGCGACCTTCAGTAACATTATTGTCATTAGCACTCTTTCGATGCCCGCTATGATTCTGGCAGAGTCATCGATGAGCTTTTTAGGCTTGGGATTGCGTCCGCCTATAACCAGCTGGGGAGTCTTATTAAAAGAGGCGCAAAATATTCAAACGCTGGTATTATATCCCTGGCTGCTGATCCCAGGTATTTTTGTTGCTGTGTCAATTCTTTCCTTTAACTTCATGGGGGATGGCTTGCGCGATGCTTTAGATCCTTATACAGTATAAGTAAGGGATATAGATTATGGAAAACAATAATTATTTACTCCGGATTGAAGATTTAAAGACCTATTTCAATACCCTTGACGGTGTAGTACGGGCGGTCAATGGTGTTTCATTTGAGATTAAACCTAACGAGACTCTTGGGTTGGTCGGTGAGTCGGGCTGTGGTAAGAGTGTTACTGCCCTTTCGATTTTAAGGCTACTGTCTAAGCGTAGTAAAATTGTTAATGGGAAGATAATGTTCAAACGCCGCAAAAGTGAGCAGATTGATCTTGCGAAACTTGATCCACAGGGCGATTTAATCTGTGATATTCGCGGTAATGAGATTGCGATGATTTTCCAGGAACCAATGACTTCGCTTTCACCGGTCCACACGATCGGTGACCAGATTGGCGAGGTGCTCGAACTACACCAGGGTATGACTAAAAAGCAGGCGCGCGAAAAGGTGATAGAAATGCTCACTTCGGTCGGTTTGGGTATGGCGGAAAAAATGGTTGATACCTATCCGCACAAAATATCAGGCGGGCAGCGTCAACGCGCGATGATCGCCATGGCACTCTCGTGTAACCCATCACTTTTAATTGCTGATGAACCAACTACGGCACTCGATGTGACCATCCAGGCGCAAATTTTGGATCTAATGAAAGACTTGCAAACCCAATATCACACTGCCATTTTAATGATTACCCATAACTTGGGGGTAATCGCCGAAATGGCAGAACGCGTTGTAGTGATGTACATGGGTAAGGTGATCGAGTTTGGTAAATCTGCCACTCTGTTCCAACGCCCACTGCATCCTTACACTGTTGGGTTGATGCACTCGATTCCCAAGATGGGCCGTGATGTGAAAAAACGATTGGTGCCAATCGTTGGTAATGTGCCAGACCCATTTGCTATTCCGAAAGGATGCGCGTTTGCACCACGCTGTTCTGCTCCAGGTAACGAAGACTGCACTAAATTTGGCGATATTCCATTGATAGAAGTCGAACCTGGCCATTTTGTGTGTTGCCGCTTGTACACTGACTAAAAGAAAGATTTATAGATACAATAAATACACTTGGTTAAAATCATATTAATATTTTTATATTTTTTAAAAAACAATCGAGCAATACCGATTATATAAAGAAATTTACGAATTTTGTACTTGAACTATAGCGAAAGGATGATAACGAATGATAGAATCAGATAATTCAAACCTGCTTGAAGTAAAAAACTTAAAAATGTATTTTCCTATTTACCAGGGACTACTACGCCGGTTAGTTAGTCATATCCGGGCGGTTGATGGGGTAAGTTTTTTTATTCGTAAGGGTGAGACGCTCGGTCTGGTCGGTGAATCAGGCTGTGGAAAGACGACCGTGGGACGCTGTATCGTGCGCGCTTATCAACCTACCAATGGAGAGATACTCTACCGCAAAGATGGTAAATATGTTGACTTAACTAAGATTCCCTATAAAAAGTTAAAGATATACCGCCGCGATATTCAAATGATTTTCCAGGACCCGTTTTCATCGTTGAACCCGTACATGACCGTGCTAGATATCGTTGGTGAGCCACTCAAGGTCCATAAAATCGCACAGGGGAGAGAACTGAAAAGCCAGGTCAAAGATTTGCTTAGTCGGGTTGGATTGTCTGTCAAATACATAAGCCGTTATCCGAATGCATTCAGTGGTGGTCAACGCCAACGCATTGGCATTGCCCGCACACTGGCCTTGAAACCCAAACTAATCATTGCCGATGAACCTGTCTCCGCACTGGATGTGTCTATACAGGCGCAGGTTGTCAATCTGATGAAAGACTTGCAAGGGGAATTTGGTTTGACTTATCTGTTTATTGCTCATGATTTGTCTATAGTTGAGCACGTCAGCGACCGGGTTCTTGTGATGTATCTGGGCAGTATGGCTGAGCTTGTCAATTCCGAGGAATTATATTTTCATCCGCTCCATCCGTATACAGAGGCGCTTCTCTCCGCGGTGCCCAAATTTAAACCGGGTATGGAAACCCACAGGATTCTTCTTCCCGGTGAGGTGCCGAATCCCTCGAATCCGCCTTCCGGGTGTAAATTCCATCCGCGTTGCCGCTATGCGCGTGAAATTTGTAGCAAAGAAGTACCTAAATGGCGGGATATGGGCAATAGCCATTACGTTGCCTGCCACCTTGCTGATCAACTAACTCTGCAGGGCATCACTAACAATTCGTAGAAAGGATATTTTGATCTATATCAAAACAGATAACCTCTCGATAAAAATATGGCAGACGCTTATCTATTAGTTTCTTTAAAAGATTATAACATTTCTTAATTACTACCCGGTTATACTGTATACTGGGAAGGGATAAAATATTATAGAGATTTTTATTTATAAGATTTTAGATATTTTTTTAAAAATATTAAAATAATTGGAGAAAAAAATGGAAGATAATTTTTTAGCAAATAATTGGATATTAGATACAACTGAAAGTATAAAATTGTATCATGATATCGCTGTTCCGGTGAGAAAAGAAGTCGGTATTATTGATACCCATACTCACCACAATTTAAGACAAATTGTAGAAAATAAACCATTTGCCAATATTTGGAGGGCTGAAGTTCTGGAGACGAAGGAAGAATATAAGAATTGTGACCACTATATTATTCAATTAGCAGCAAAGTTCCCCGGTTTTTCCCAGGCTTTGGCTAGAGATCCTCAAATTTCCGATTATGATAAATGGAAGGCCTTGTGCGGAGTTTTTCCTTATCTTGAAGGAAATCACGTTCATCAATGGATGCATTTAGACTTGAGAAGAATGTTTGGAATTGAAGAATTATTGAGTGCAGAGACCGCAGATAGAATATGGGAAAAAGCAAATGATCGTTTAAAGCAAAAAGAGATGTTGCCTCAGTCTATATTAAAGAAGATCGGGGCAAAAATTATTTTTACTACTGATGATCCGATAGATGATTTGGCATATCATAAGATGGCAAAAAATATAGAAGGCATCACTTTTTTGCCTACTTTTAGACCAGATACCTATTGTAACATTTTTGATAATAAGTGGAAATCGAATGTTAAAAAAGTCTGTCAATTCACTGGTCAGGAAACAACTCTTGAAGGTCTTGTGGAAGCCTTAAGAATAAGACATTCTTATTTTGCCAAAAGGGGAGCTAAGGCAAGCGATCATGGTTTATTAGAACCTTATGGATTAGTAGTTACCAAAGAAAGAGCTGAACATATTTTCCGGCAAGCCCACAACAAAGGAGAAAAATTTAATCTCAAGGCTGTTGAAACGGGAGAATTTATTTCCTATATGATGCACAAATTCTGTGAGATGAATCAAGACAAAGGCATGGTTACCCAGATCCATTATGGTGCAATTAGAAATGCCAATGAATATTTATTTAAAAATTGGGGAGCTGATGTGGGAGGCGATATTTCAGCAGGAAATGTGAATATTGTTGAAAATCTGCAACCCTTATTAACAAGATTTTTTAGCGGGGAAGGTGAGAATCAAGGGCACTTAATATTGTACCCTATGAACCAAGTATTTGCCCATACTAATTTAATGTTGGAAAGAGCTTTCCCTAATGTTCATTCTGGATTTCCCTGGTGGCATAATGATTCTCCTTATATGATGGAGCAATATTTGCTTCATACTGCTGGATCCTCTCTTCTTACTTCAAGTGGAGGACCAGTCTGTGATGGAAGGAAAATATTATCTGAAGGAAGTAGATTTGAAGTCTTTGACAGAATAATATGCAAAGCAGTGGGAAATCTTGTTTCGAGTGGACAAATGACTTATAATGGTGGAGTAAGAGCAGTAAAGGCTTTAATGTATGAAAATCAAATGAGATTATTTAATCTAAAGGGAGAGTTTAATGAATAAACAGAATATTTTACAGTATTTTGATAAGCATTATAGTGATAGATATAAAGCATATTCATCTTCTATAAAGTCAGAAAAAGATAATTATTTTTTTATGGCGAAAGGTGATAAAGAAAAAAATTTGATAATTTTGGCACCTGCTAATCTTGCTAATAAATTTGAAGGGGAGAATTTAGAAGAGAAGATAGTGGATGAAAATAAATTGATTATAAAGAAATGTTATTTAAACCATCTTAATCTTTCTCTATTACGAGAAATATTTCCTCACCTCAATCCTTCTTTTTGTGGTCTTCGACCTTCTTTTGGTACCGGGGACCGTTTGGGTATAGCTACTCCAGCCCACCTTCAGGCTTTTCAGGGTAAAGATATTTTTCCGATTTTAGCGCAGCAGTCGGTTAGAGAGATGGCTCGGACTGAGAGAAATTGGCAGAAAGTATTAGATGATGCGATGTGGGGATGTTTTGAAGCTGGTTATGAAGG
>JADBKX010000026.1 GCA_014894735.1 Candidatus Sediminicultor sextus
CCATAGAAGCGGTAGGAACAAAGATGGCAATGATAGCATCATATTCAGAGGAAATAATTTTACTAACCTTAGTAAAATTTTCAGCTCCGCCATAAGCCAGAAGGTCGAAAGGATTTCCCAAGGAGACATGGGGGGGAAGAATTTTTTTTAGCTTATTTTTTAAATTTTCGGAAGGTTCAGATACCATTAATCCTAATTCTTCTAATTTATCGGTAGCCAATACTGCAGGCCCCCCTGAATTAGTAACTACTCCGATCTTATTCCATTTGATTTTTGGATAATTAATCAACCCCCGGCATAAATCGAACATCTCCTCTACTCCTTCTACCCGTAAAATACCGGCTTGCCTAAAAGCAGCATCATAAATTTTATCTTCCCCTGCCAAAGAACCGGTATGAGAGGAAGCTGCCCTCATCCCGGCTTTACTCTTCCCCGCCTTAATAGCAACAATCGGTTTTTTAAGAACAGTCTTTTTAGCTTGAGTTAAAAATCTTCTTCCTTCTTCTAATCCTTCAATGTAGAGAGCAATCACTTTAGTCCGAGGGTCATCTTCAAGATATTTAATTAAATCTACTTCGTCTACATCACATCTATTCCCGTAACTTACAAATTTGGAAAAACCAAAACCTAATTCTTCTGCCATCATTAAAACTGCCCCGCCCAGAGCACCACTTTGGGTGATAAAGGCAGTTTCACCCGATAGTGCCCTGACTTCAATGCTGGCAAAGAGATTACAAGCGGTATTCATAATTCCGGCACAGTTGGGACCAATAATCCTCATCCGATGTTTTTCAGCTATATTTTTTATGTCTTTTTCTTCCTTAAAATTCCCTACTTCGGAAAAACCGGCAGAGATGATAACTGCTGACTTAACCCCCCTGCTTCCCAAATCTTCTAAAAGTGAAGGGATGAACTGACCGGGTACAGCAATAATGGCTAAATCAATTTCTAAATTTTTAAAATCTTTATTGATACTTACTCCGAATATCTGGCCGCCACTCTGGCTCACCGGATATATCTTCCCCTTAAATCCTCCTTCCACCATATTTTTTACAATTTCATATCCGGTCTTTCCTTCTTTCATTGAAGCAAAGATAGCTACTGAATGAGGATTAAAAAAATTTTCCATGGTTTTCATTTATCCATTCCTTCTACTGTTTCGTAACCTGCGTAAAAAGCAGCCATATTTTCATCTAATTCGCGAGGGATATGTTTTTTTAAAATATTAATAACCAATATTTTATCAAATGAAGAGATAAAAGAGAGAGCACCCAGCAAGACAATATTTTCTGCAATGGGAAGTCCTGTTTCTCTTGCTATTTTACCGGCATCTATCCAGATTATTTTTGCTTTTGCTTCTTTAAATAATTTGATTATTTCCTCATCCTGAGGGTACTTTTCGGGATGGGCCATCATATCAATAGGATATATCCTTTTTCTATTTAAGATAACTGTTCCTCCCGGTTTAATAAATTCTAAGCTTTTCAATCCTTCGGATAATTCCATGACGACTATTATATCAGAAGAGAGAGGAGGAATCCTCGACCCAAACAAATTGCCTATCCTAACTTCACAATGAACCGGACCGCCTCTCTGAGCCATACCCACTTCTTTAAAAAATTTAACTTTGTCGCCTTTTTTTAAACCATAATCGGCAATAATTTGCCCTAATCTTATTACTCCCTGTCCACCTACTCCGATTAAATAAAAATTACTTTCCATCTTTTATCACCTCTATCGCTCCTGTTGTACAAGTAAATTCACATAACCCACAGCCGAAACAGGCTGAAGTAATTTCCATATAGGCTTTACTGTTAGCATCTTTAGGATGAAATGCCATCGCCGGACAGGCCAAAGAAATCAAGCATATCCTGCAGCCGTTACATATATCTATATTTACTTTACGCTGGGAGTATTTAATCTTTCTTCTTTTAGCTTGAAGAGCACACTCCCGACGGGAAACGATTACCGAAACCCCTGGATATTCTATCGCCTTCATGATACCCTCTATCGCTTTTTCGCTCTGGTAGGGATCAATTATCTGAATGTCCTCTATACCGCAACCTTGACAAATTTCGACAATATCAACTCTTTTAGTACTGCTCTCGTCTAAATTAATAGTCCCGGGATTCTCTTCAAAACCAGTCATGGCAGTCCATCCATTATCTAAAATAATGACCGTTAAAGAGACTTTATGATAGACTGCATTAATAAGAGGGGGGATACCGGCATGAAAGAAGGTTGAATCTCCTATGGTAGCTATCACCGGTTTTTTAATTCCTGCCCATTTAAATCCCTGGGCTAATCCTATACTCGCTCCCATAGCCACTTCAGTCCAACAACTCTCAAAAGGTTTGTTCATTCCTAAAATAGTACATCCTATATCCCCGGTAATAATAATTTCCTCTTTTTTGTATTTTAAATTCTTGATCGCCTTATTCAGGGCAAAATAAGTTCCCCGGTGAGGGCAGCCTGTACAAAAAGATGTGGGACGTTTGACTTCTATTTCTTTAGCTCTCTCTAAAACTTTAGGATCCTGTCCAGACTCAAGTTTTATTTTTAAGAGAATCTCCAGGGCATTTTTTATCTTTTTAAAGGAATAATTTCCGATTAGAGAAAGGGTTTTATCAAATTTTCCTAAAATTTCAACTTTCTTGTTTAAGAGATAGGCAATCCTCATCACTTCCGCCTCTACAAGAGGATCTAATTCTTCTAAGACAAGTACCCTATCTACTTTTTCTAAAAACTTTTTTATCCTTTCTTCGGGCAAGGGGTGAACCATTCCTATCTTTAACCAGGAGAGTTTTAGGTTATATCTCTTTAAAGCTTCCCGGAAATTTCCCTCCACCGCTCCGGCATAAATTACTCCATATTTATTATCATCCTCAAAATGTGTTTCATTCACTTTTATTCCGGATTCAGTAACATAAGAATCACTAATTTTAGAAGCTTCGGCCAATCTGCTAAGGGCATCCCGGTGTTGAGCCATACACCAGGCTGCTCCCGCTTTGGTATATTTAGCAATTTCACGTTCTAAACGAGCTTCTCTTTTTTCTAATTTCGTTTTTTTACCTATTTCCACATCAGAAGCAACATGGGAGATTTCGGTGGTCGATCTTAAAAAAACAGGTCCACCGATTTTCTCTGATATTTCAAAAGCAAGTTTTAGATAATCTAAACACTCCTGCTGGGAAGCAAGGTCGAGCATGGGAAGCACCATCGATTTAGCATAATAACGGGAATCCTCTTCGGGCATACCGGCACTTACTCCCGGATC
>JADBKX010000062.1 GCA_014894735.1 Candidatus Sediminicultor sextus
ACAATTCCAATACGGATAGGCTTCGCCATATTTATAAACCACCCCAATTTTAATTAAGCCATGAAAAAATAACCAATTTTAAGTTCTTATTAGTTAAGATTACCTTATTTTTACAGTAAAGATCTACAAAAAATGAATACCTCAAGTATCTGAGGAGTATTAAAAAATAATTTTACATATTTTATAACTCCACTAATACTTTCATAGCTTTAGAAGTCCCGTCTATCAATCCTGTTAACTCAGACTGTAAATCTTTTAATCCTATTATTTTAGAAATAAAAGGTCGAAAGATTTTTGGATAATTATTTAAAAGTTCAATCCCAATTTCTATATCTTTAGGAGTATAAACATGTACCCCGATAAGGGTTAATTCCCCAAAATAAACTTTCCACATATCTAAAGCAATAGGTTTGTTAGCTGCTCCTATGGTAATAATTTTACCTCCGATTTTGACTAATTCAGTAATATAATTATATGTCTCCTGAATACCAACTGCTTCATAAACAATATCAGCTCCTTCTCCTTTAGTCATTTCCATATTTTTTTTTATAGTCTCTTCCTTTGAAGAAGCGGTAATTAATTCCATCTTTTTAGCAAAGTTAAACCTTTCTAATTTAATTTCAGAGAGTAGTATTGAAGAAGCTCCATTTATTCGGCAAATTAGTGCAACTAATTGTCCTATCGGACCACCTCCTATTACTACAACTTTATCCCCTATTAATAATTTTGATTTTCGAACTGCATGTACTGCTACCGCTACGGGCTCTATTAAAGCAGCTAAATCCAGAGGAAGAGAATTGGGAATTTTATATAATTTATCATCTTTAATCTTAACATATTCTTCAAAACCACCATTTTGATCAATTCCAACCAATTTTAGGTTAGGGCAAAGATGAGGATTTCCTTCCCTACAAGGTAAACAATACCCACAAGAAATGAGAGGATTAATTGCTACTCTATCGCCTATTTTAATATCCTTTCTCTCCGTATTCATTTCTTCTATAATACCAGATATTTCATGCCCCATAACTAAAGGTGCCTTAGCTCGAGGATGTAATCCATCAAAAATATGGAGATCAGTACCACAAATACCTGCATACTCAACTTTTATTAGGGCTTCATTATTTGTAATTATTGGTCTTTTTATGTCGCTCATTTTAACAACTTGAATATCCCTATATAATACAGCTTTCATTACTATTCAGCTCCTTAATATTTATTTATCTATAGTTCTATTATATACTATCTAATGGAGCACATATTTAATCTATGCAAAAACATAATCTTGATTTCTTTTATATAAACTCATAAAACTCCTATTTTATTAATTATATCTAATATGCTAGCCAACCTCCGTCAACATATATTGTTTGTCCATTTACATAATTAGAAGCCTCAGAGGCTAAGTAAACTACTGCACCTGATAAGTCTTCTTCTGGTTTTCCCCAACGCCCCATGGGAATACGACTAAGGATTTTATTATTTCTAACTTGGTCTTCATATATAGCTTTAGTCATAGATGTCTTAAAATATCCTGGGCCAATAGCATTCACATTTATATTATATTTTGCCCAAGCCACTGCTAATGCTTTAGTAAGTTGGGAAAGCCCACCCTTGCTTGCAGCATAAGCAGGACAAAATTCACCTCCGATAACACTCAGCAAAGAAACTATATTAATAATTTTACCTTTATTTTGTTTTATCATAAATTTACCTACTGCTTGGGAAAATAAAAATGCTCCTTTAAGATTTGTATCTATTACCTCATCCCAAAGTTCTTCAGGAAATTTTTCTGCAATAGATCTTCGATTAATCCCAGCACCATTTACTAAAATATCTATTTTACCGAACTTTTCCAAAGTTTTTTCTATTGCTAAGTTAATTTCTTCTTTTTTGGTCACATTAACACCAATAATAAGGGCTTGCTTATCCAATTTTTCTATTTTCTTGGCAACTATTTTCAACAAAGAAAATGTTCTGCTGACTAATACCAAATCAGCTCCTGCTTCAGCCAAAGCTAAACTTATACTTCCACCTAATCCACCAGTTGCACCAGTTACAATAGCAACTTTACCTTTTAAACTAAATTTATCTAGAATCATTTCTTTTCCTCTCCTCATTTCGTACTAATATTAATTTATTTGAAGATTAGATGCATATTAAAACATTTTTCAAGAGATAAATTATGCAGGGTTTTAAAATACCAAAAAACAACAGTATGCACTTAAACACAAAAAATATTTCTTTTTTTCTGTTTGGTGCATTCTGCTTCGAGATATCAATCCATTAAATATCCGCCATTTACATCCAGAACTTCTCCAGTTATAAATTTTGCTTTATCTGAAACCAAGAATATTACTGCTTCTGCAATATCCTCAGGTTCCCCCATTCGGCCAAGAGGAATATTGGCAATAATATTTTTCCTTTTTTCTTCTGACCATTCCTTGCTCATATCTGTTTCAATAGCATGGGGTGCTACGACATTTACATTTATATTATATGATGCTAATTCTCTGGCCAACGACTTCGCCAGGCAAGTCATGCCTGCCTTAGAAGCTCCATAACAAAGAGCAGAAGCAAGGTCCCCAACCTTTCCTGCAATAGAGGAAATATTTATTATTTTACCATATCTCTGCTTTTTCATAATTCCCACGACTGCCTTCATGCAATTGAAAGCACCTTTGAGATTTACATCAATCACTCTATCCCAATCTTCTTCCGTAAGATCCTCTATCGAACCACGCTTGATAATTGCAGCATTGTTCACCAAAATATCAACTCGTTTAAATTTTTTAATAACTAATTGTACCATTCGATTAACTTCTTTACTGTCTGAAACATCTACCTGGATGGCCAAAGCTTGTTGATCCATAGAGTTAATTTCTTTGGCTACTTTCTCAGCTGTCTGAAGATCAACGTCATTAACAATTACATTTGCCCCTTCCCGGGCTAAAGCAATAGCTATAGCCTTTCCTATGCCTCTACCAGCACCAGTCACTATGGCTACTTTATCAACTAAATTCATCTATCTACCTCCTTATAGAATCTTTCTTTTTATTACCTGGGGATTAACCATTGCCCTGGGTAATTCTCCTTTTAAAACTGAACGAACTGACTCGGCAACCTTAGTCTTTAACTCCACATAGGATTCCTCTGAGTAAAAAGAAATATGAGGAGTAATAATCAAATTGTCTAACTTTAGTAAGAGATTTTCCCAATCAGGTGGTTCTTTCTCCATTACATCCAAAGC
>JADBKX010000021.1 GCA_014894735.1 Candidatus Sediminicultor sextus
GTGATAGTATTTTCTGTATATTTTTCTAACCCTTTTTCTTTTATTATTAAATTAATTTCATTTTCGGAAAGATAAGACATTATGGCCTTACCTACAGCAGTACAATGCAGAGGAGCTCTTCTACCAATCTCGATATGGGAACATAGACCTTTATCAGATTCTTCTCGCTCGATAGAAACAACTCTTCCTTTATCTAACAGTCCTAAATGCACTGTTTCATTAAATTCTTTAGACAATTTTTCTATATAAGGATGAGCTATTTTTCTTAAATCCATATTTTTAATAACTATACTTCCCAACTCAAAAAATTTTATACCGAGTTTGTATTTATCCGTTTTAGAATCTTTTTTTACAAAACCCTTTTCGGCTAAGGTGGTTAGCACATTATGTACATTACTTTTATAAATATTTAAAACTTTGCTTATTTCAGTTACTCCCCACTCAGGCTTTTCTAAGCTAAATAACTCAAGAACTTGTAAAGCCCGATCTATGGACTGAATTATTTTCTTTTCCATTTTTTATAACCCCTATAACAACTTATTTATTTTATTATTTATTTAATCTTTGACTGTCCTATTTATGGAGACTTATAGAAAGATATTTTTTTATGCTGTTTACTAATGAAAAAATTATGCTAAAATAAAGAACGCAGTTAAATATTTTATTGAACGCTGTTCTACATATATAATACAATTATCATTATACTGTGTCAAGGAAATTTTTTAGCTTAATAATCGAATTAAAATTTAATAGAGTTATTAAAAGATTTGAAATAGAATTAAGAAAATCAGCTGCCCAAGAGGTAAAAAGAGTTTTAGAAGGCAGAAGAAAATTATTAAACTACGACATTAAAAAATCATTGCTTTTATAAATTCTTCCTGAAAATCGGGGCGGGAAGATAATTCAATATATTTAACTTTTTTAGATATCTCTTGAGATAACTCCCTCAACTTATTCGAGCATAAAGTTATCTCTGCTCCTCTTCCCGCTGCATTGCCGACTGATTCTATTTTCTTTAATGGTAAATTAGGGATTAATCCTATCCTTACTGCACTTTTTTTATCAATAAAATTACCGAACGCTCCAGCTAATAATATTTCTTGAATATCTTCTGGGAGAATATTTACCTCTTTTAAAAGTATTTTTATACCCGCATATACAGCAGCTTTGGCTAATTGAACTTCTCTAATATCTTTCTGAGTAAGATATATAGGTTTGCCAATTATTGTTTCATCACTTTTTGCTAAAAGAAATCTATTGCCTTCCTTTTCTTTAGTTATTCTTCTCTTAATCTCTTCGCTCAGTTCAAAATTACCTTCTTCTCTATCTATAAGCTTGCCACTCTTATTTATCAGTCCTAATTTGAGCAATTCAGCAATTAAGTCAATTAATCCCGAACCGCAAATACCTCTAACTTTACCATCTTCTATTACCTTATAAATAATAGACTTATTATCTATTTTAACTTTATCTATGGCCCCTTCTGCTGCTCTCATTCCTGAACTAATTCGAGACCCTTCAAAAGCTGGTCCGGCAGCCGTTGAACAAGCCCATAATTCTCCCTTTGAACCTAAAACTACTTCTCCATTAGTCCCTAAATCCACAAAAAGAACAGTTTTATCTTGCCTCCACATAGAAGTAGATAGGATCCCGGCTAAAATATCTGCTCCTACAAAGGCAGAAATATTAGGAAGCATATAAATATTAGCAGTTGGGTTAAGTGATAATCCAGGAATATCTTTTACCTTCAGGCTAAGGATTTCCTTTATAACCGGGATATATGGCGAAGGGGCTAAATTAATAGGATTAAGACCTAAAAAGAGATGGTGCATACAAGTATTACCAACGATTACAGTTTCGTAAATATTGCTTTTATCTATTTCCGCTTTCTGAGTAGTCTCTCTGATTATTTCATTTAAAGTAACTACTATTTCTTTTTGTAATTTCTCTAAACCGCCCTTAGATTGTTGGGCAAATCCAATTCTGGAAATAACATCATCACCATGAATAATTTGAGGATTAGTCTTGGCTACAGCAAAAAGCTCTTCACCGCTTTCCAAATCAATTAAATATCCCGCTACCGTGGTTGTTCCAATATCAAAGGCAATGCCATAATTGCTTGTAGTAGTTTCGCCATTTTCTATATCGATAATTTCATTATTATACAAAATAACGGTTATTTTAAAATTAGCTTCTCTCATTAAAACAGGAATCTTTTTTAATATTTCTACAGATGTCTTTAAATTAGAAATGTTTTCTATCTTTTTTGAAGACAATCCATCTTTAATTCTTTCCCAATCTGACCTCTGGTCATCCAAAGAAGGTTCTTCTAAATCCAAAAATACTTTCTTTAAATTAGACTCAATAGAAAAATTATTTTTGGTACGATGAATATCTCCCTTTGAATTAGAAGAAAATACTCTTTTAAAATCTAATTTAATTTCTAAGGGTATTTCTACTATACTATCCTGAAAAAGTTTAGCTTGACAGGCCAACCTAAAACCTTTTTTTATTTCTCCTTCTGATAATAATTTTTTTTCTATGGGAGAAGCAGCTGATATTTCTTCAACAAACAATACTTTACATTTGCCACAAATTCCCTTTCCTCCGCAGGGAGTATCAATATTTATCCCTGCCCTTTCCAGTGCTTCCAGTATAGTAGTTCCTTCATTCACTTTAATATTTTTTTTATCAGGTAGAAAATCTATTTTTATCATCTTTTAGCAAAATAATCCTTTTTCTAACTTATTTTTCGAAAGTTAATTTACCTTCTCTATAGGCCTGGATATATCCAACACAAAAATTATCCTCTCCCAGAAGAGTTATAGCAGTCTTAGCAATAGCCATCATTCTTTTATCTGTTGAATCAATGATTACTGCATCCATGCCACAACTCATAGTCAAAATCATAAAGACTTGATTAATGAGCTTTCTTTCCGGAAGACCATAAGATATATTACTTAAACCGGTGACTATTTTAACTTCGGGATGAGCTTCCTTAACGCTTCTTATCGTTTCCATGGTTATCAAGCCATTTTTGTCACCGGTCCCGATAGGCACTACTAATGGATCAATAAATATGTCTTTTAAAGGAACTCCGGCATCAGTTAATACTTTTATTAATTTCTCGGCAATCTCAAACCGAGTTTTGGAATTATCAGGAATACCTCTTTCATCCATAACAAGTGCTACTACCGTACATTTATATTTTACTATTGCCGGTAATAATCTATCAATTTTTTCTTTCTCACCGGTAATTGAATTAATTAAAGCTTTGCCTTTGTCCCAATTGTAAACTTCCAAGCCTTTTTCAATCTCTTCTGCGTTAGGACTATCAATACATAAAGGGACATCTACCGCCTCTTGAACTGTTTTTACTAACCATTCCATATTTTCTTCTTTGTCACCACTGGCGGCGGAGGAATTGACATCCAGCATCTCAGCTCCGCCTTCTACTTGCTTTTTGGCTAAATCCTGAATAGATTTTACATCTCTATTCTCAATCATTTCTCTAACTTGTTTCCGAGCAGAATTTAATTTTTCTCCAATAATTAACATCATTTAACCTCCTTTTTTTAGAAATACAAATAAATTATTTTAAATGATTATACCTTATTGCTCAGTATCTATTGCAATCAGAATATTTGTTTTAGAGTTTAGGTATCTCACTAACAATTTCAGGAATGATTTCAAACAGATCCCCGACTACGGCTATATCCGCAATCTGCATCATAGGTGTATCGGGGTTTTTGTCTATAGCTATGATCAAATCACAAGACTGCATTCCTACAAGATGCTGAATCTGTCCGGAAATGCCGCAGGCTATATAAACCTTTGTCTGGACTGTCTGTCCTGTCTGTCCGACCTGGTGCGCATAAGGGATCCAGCCCGAATCAACAGCTGCCCTGCTTGCACCTACGGCTGCTCCGCCTACCCTTTCGGCAAACTGTTTTAAAAGGTTAAAGCCCTTGGGACCTTTCATTCCCCTTCCACCTGATATTATTATCTGTGCATCGGCAATATTATAAGCAGTTTCGGTACTATGGAAAATATCTATTATCTGCTTGATCTTCTCGGTATCACTTGTAAGCATCTCTTCTTTTATAATTCTGCCGGTACGGCCAGGATCGGGTTCCGGCGATTTCATGACTCTTGGCCGTACGGTAGCCATCTGAGGTCTGTGGTTTGAACAGCGGATAGTGGCCAAGATATTACCACCAAAAGCCGGTCTTGTTTGAAGAAGGTCACCGTTTTCAGGATCAATTGAAAGACCCGTACAGTCAGCTGTAAGACCACAATGTGTCATTACGGAAACTCGTGGAATCAGGGCACGTCCTCTTGATGTGGCTCCGCAGATCACGACTTCGGGCTTATATTTTACGATAAGACGTTTCATGATTTTTGCTTCGGTTTCATCGACAAAACCGGATAATCCCGGATGGTCAACCACTATTGCGACATCCGCTCCATAAGCAAAAAGTGACTCCAATTTTCCTTTAATACCGAATCCCATGACAACAACCCAGACTTCACTCTTTCTGAGATCTGCAAGAATTTTTGCAGCACCTGTCAGCTCGTGTGTCACAGATTGTATTTCGCCGGACAAAATCTCAGCGACTACCCATATATTGCGGTATTCTTTTCTTTCAGCATCTGTAAAAGCTATCATTTTTTATCTCCTCTGAATCAAACTATACTTCGCAGTCTTAACTCTCTTAGCAGACTCTGTGCACATTCTATTGAAGATCCTTCAATCTTTTTCGTGCTTGTGTGTCTGGGTGGTGGAGGCTGTATTTTTACAACCCTTGTGGGTGATCCGTTCAGACCGATTTTTGATGTATCCGCACCTATATCATCGGGCTTCCATACTGGTATTTCACATTTATTTGAAGCCAGTCGGCCCTTAAGTGATGGTACGCGGGGTATATTGATGTCTTTTACGACGGTTATTACTGCAGGAAGAGACATTTCACATATATCATAACCATCTTCATGCATCCTTTTGACCCTGATGGATGAAGAAGATATCTCTTCCACAGCCATAACATAAGTTGCTTGAAGCCAGTCAAGATGAGCTGCAATTCCAGGACCTACCTGGGCTGTATCTCCATCTATGGCCTGCTTACCGCAAATAACAAGATCAATATCTCCGATCTTTTTAATGGCTTTTGAAAGGGCATAGCTTGTAGCCCATGTATCCGAACCGCCAAAAGCCCGGTCACTTAGCAGAATGGCTCTGTCAACTCCTACTGAAATAGCCTCTCTCAGGCTTGCTTCAGCTTTTGGCGGACCCATTGACAGGGCAATCACTTCTCCTCCGAATTTGTCTCTCAACTGTACACCTTCTTCCACAGCGTAAGTATCAAAAGGATTCAGGATCGCTTTCATACCTTCTCTTACTATGCGTTTTGTTTCAGGATCGATTTTAGCATCGTTAGTTGCTGGTACCTGCTTGATACATACTACTATTTTCATAACGCCTCCCTGCAATTACGGGCTCTCAGACCCAGATATCTTTAATCAGATCGTATTGTGTTTTAAATCCGAGAAGTGATAGGTAAACGCCGCACCCCGAATATAATTTGTGGAGCATTTTTAAAGTGGATATGGGGTCATATTCTGCATTCTCAGGTATTTCATAGCCGACTGCTTCCGAAAGAAGATGCAGTTTTCTGCTCATCCAGGTCCCTATAATTACCGGTATTTCAGGATATTTTTCAAGAAGTCTATCGACAACTTCATTTCTCTCTATCAAAGGCTGGGTAATAATGTAAGTGGCACCTGCTTTCATTTTTCTTTTCATCTTTTCAAATTCATGTTCTTCCGGTTCATAAGGATTAAATGCGGCTCCGAGTACAAAAGTATCCGGATACTCATGGTTTATGTACTTTAACAGTTCAACAGAAGTGACGGATTCGACATCAGTGGCGCCTACATCTGAAGGCTGAAGTTTGGGAAGACGCTCCGAACCATCTCCAGTTATTATCAGGAGATACCTGATTCCTTTTGCTTTACATATGTCGAGAATGTTGTCCAGATCATCTTTCGTATGAAAAGTATTCAGGTGAATCATCACCTGCTCTGACATAACGGGAAGGTCAAGTTCCTCAATTATTTCTGTTCCCTGGAATGACAGAAGACCCATTGTATTATCGGTTATACATGTACAATAACTGCTGTCCATAACCCTGAGATATTTATTTGAAAATATTTCAAGATCCTTTTCAAGCTTTTCTGAATCCTGTTTGGGTGGTAAAACTTCAATGTGGTAGATTTTATTCTGGATGTGATGAATCATGATACTCTCCTATCTCAATTAAATTGGTTAAACTAAGCCTTTCTCCCGTAATATGCTACCGGTCTCTCTATGGTTCCCTCCTGGGAGTCTTCATATCTTATCTTAATTTTCCCTTCTTTGTCTTGTAAAATTTGAGAAGGAAAGGAAAAGATTTAAGATATGGAATATTATAAATATTTAGGCTATAAAAGTTTTTGCCTTGTCCACTGCAGAAGCAGCATCAGGAGAATAGCCATCTGCTCCAATTTGATCAGCATAATTTTGAGTTATAGGCGCTCCACCAATCATTATCTTTACTTTATCTCTTAATCCTGCAGCTTCAAGGGCTTTTATCACTTCCACCATATTAACCATTGTAGTAGTTAAAAGTGCAGACATCCCTATTATATTAGGTTTATGTTCTTTCACGGCTTCTACAAATTTATCTGTAGTTACATCTACCCCCAAATCTATAACTTCAAAGCCTGCACCCTCTAACATCATTTTTACCAAATTCTTTCCAATATCATGTAAATCTCCCTTTACAGTGCCTATTGCTATCGTACCTATATTTTTTACTCCGGTTTCAATTAACTTGGGCCGCAGGATACTCATCCCTGTATGCATTGCTCGAGCAGCGATTAAAACTTCCGGGACATACACTTCATTTTTCTTAAATTTTACCCCAATAATTTCCATTCCTTTAATTAAACCATTTTCCAAGATATCCTTGGGTAATAAATTCTCCTCCAAAGCTTGTTTAACAAGTTCTGCTACTTTTTCTGCATCTCCTCTTTGCAAAGCCTCAGATACATTATTTAAATCTACCATAACCTTACCTCCTACATTTATTAAAATTAGTTCTAATTTTATAGAACAAAAACCATTAATGCTATAGATGTAATTGCATTATTAGGTAAAATCTTGCTTTTTTAATAAAACATTCTTCATTTAGTACTATTTAGGCTTAAATTAAAAATACAAGGAAAGATAAAAAATTGAGAAATAAAGTATTTTATGTGAAGCAGTTATCACACTGAGAGTCTTAGAAGAGGTATAGAGAGCATAAATTTAAATACAACATCAAGATAAATTAATCATCTTTTCATTCTTTTTCTATAATCAGAAGGTGATATTCCTTCATTTTTTTTAAACACCTTACAAAAATAACTTTGGTCTGAACAGCCTACTTCAAAAGAAATTCGAGTGGTATTCCATAGGGTATTTTCTAATAATCGTTTAGCTTCCTCAATACGGACTTTAATTAAATACTCCAATAAAGTAGATTCGGTTTCTTTTTTAAAAATATGACTCAGATAATAAGGACTTAGAGAAACTGCCTTACTTATATCTATTAATTTAATCTTCTTTTTATAATTTGTTCGGATAAACTCTCTGGTCTTTCTAATAATATCTACATTTTTAATATTTCTGTTTTCATAAACAGATTCGGTAAATCTATCTAAAACTTTTACCACCCAAATACATAACTCTTCAATCGACTTAATTTTTCCTAATTCTTGAATATACTCAAAATTTAATCCCAAAATCATTTCTAATTCTGCCTTACCTTCCACCGCAGCTCGAGAAAGTACAACTGCCAGTTCCAGGATTCGAGCTCGAATTAGTTCTGTTTGACCGGCATTTTTAAACAATATTTTCCCCAAAATTTCATTTAATACTTCTTTTGCTCCTTCTTTATCTCCCAATCTAACTCTCCTTAGCAATTCTCTCTCCGTTTCTAAAGGATAAAGTGAACTAACAGAAATAAATGAATTTTCATTTTTTTCTTCCTTTTCAAGCAACTCTAATTCTTTTCTTTTTATGCTTTGAATCTCCTCAGAAATTCTTGCTTGTTGAATATATTTCTCCTGGCGTAGTTTAATATCTGTTAACTCCATTTTTGTTAAATAATTAGTCATAATATGGAGAATATCCGCAGCTGCTTTTACCTTCTTCTCGGAAACTATCTTAATCCTCTTAAGAATTTCTTCTAACCGGGACTCCTCCAGTCCTAAAGCTTTATCTACTTTTTTTATCTCTTTTAAAAAAGAAGAATCTGGTTTTCTCATCAAAACTCCACCAGAAACAAAGGAGCCTAAAAATTCACCTTCGAATAAGAAAGGAGCAGACCATTCAATAATACCAGCATAACATTGATAAATATAAGGAAATCCATACTCGATACTCTTTAAAGCACTACTATGGAAAGTCTCCAAACACTTTCTCTCCCCTTCTTCTCTACTTTGAATCAATTTACAAATCTTACAAAAAAATCCATCAGAAGTCGAAGATAAAAATATCTTTCCTTTTCTATCTATAAAGATTACCTTAATACCCGTAGCTCTATAGTAAGAATCTAAAAGCCACCTTATAACATCTCTTATTTTAGAAATTTTTTCTTGACTTATTTCTTCATTTTTATCATTAATATTAAACATAAATGCTCTCTCTTCCTCACAAAGTATTACTTATTATTTATTTTTCAATCTCTTTAATAATTGACCCAAAGGTAGAGTATTTACGATATCTTTTTCTTCTAACCATCCTCGGCGAGCTACATCTACTCCTAAATTCATAAATTCTAAGCCATCAATACTGTGAGCATCAGTCTCAATGGCTAATTGTACTCCCCTATCTTTGGCCATCCGACAATAAGCATCATTCAAATCAAGCCTTTCCGGATGAGCGTTTATCTCTAAAATAGTTCCGGTCTCTGCAGCTACCTTTATCATCTCATTAATATCTACTTGATATGATTCACGGTAGCCGATTAAACGTCCTGTAGGATGAGCAATAATACTTACAAATCTGTTTTGCATAGCTTTGATAATTCTCTCGGTTATCATTTTACTCTCCTGCTTAAAGCCAGAATGAATAGCTGCTATTACCACATTTAATTTACTTAATATTTCATCAGAAAAATCTAACCTGCCATCTGATTTTATATCAACCTCAATCCCGCTTAAAACGGTAAAATCATCTAAATCCTGGTTTAATTTTTGAATTTCTTCCACTTGCTCTCTAAGTCTTTCTTCGGTTAATCCCCCGGCAAATTTAAGTGATTGTGAATGGTCGGTAATGGCGATATATTTATAACCTCTCTTCTTTGCTGCCTCTGCCATCTGTTTAATGGTATTTACCCCATCACTCCATTCACTATGTAAGTGTAAATCACCTTTTATTTGAGGATATTCTACCAGCCGAGGCAATTTGTTTTCCTGTGCTGCCTCAATCTCTCCCCTGTCTTCTCTTAGCTCCGGAGGGATAAAGGGTAAATCTAAAATTCGATAAACTTCCTCTTCTTTCTCCCCGGCTATTCTCTGGCCAGTTTCAGAATCAAATACGCCGTATTCATTTATCTTTAAACCCCTCTTCACCGCCAATTCCCTTAATTTAATATTATGGGCTTTGGAGCCGGTAAAATATTGCAGTGCTGCTCCAAAACTTATTGGTTCCACTACTCTTACATCAACATGAATATCATCCTCAGTTATAACACTTGATTTAGTCGGTCCTTCAGCTAAAATTTCCCTGACCTGGGCTAAAGAAGTAAATGTTTTCATTATTTTTTCAGGTTTTTGGGAGGTTATCAGAATATCGATATCACCAATCGTCTCTTTTTTGCGTCTTAAACTACCGGCAAAGCTTATTTTATCCGTCTCTTTTAACTGATGCAAACTCTCTACAATCTCTTCTGCTAAAGGCAAAGCAGTACCTAAAAGAACTCTTTCTTTTCGCCTTTTGTATAATTCTATTCCTCTTAAAATATTCGTTTCGGATTTCTCACCCATCCCCGGTAAGTCTTTAATCTGATGCTGCCTAATTGCGTTTTCTAATTTTTCCATATTATCCACGCCTAACTCTTCATATAGAAGCTTGGCTGTCTTGGGTCCCACTTCAGAAATATCCAAAAGTTCTATCACCCCGGAAGGTATGGTCTCTTTTAATTTTTCATAATACTCAAGTTTGCCGGTGGTTAAAAACTCCTCAATCTTTTGAGCAATAGCGCTGCCAACTCCCGGAATATTGTTCAATCCTCCCTGTTGGTAAATGATTTCTATATCAATAGGCAAATTCTCTAAAACCAAAGCTACCTTTTCGTATGCTCTAATTTTGAAAAGGTTTTCTCCTTTAATCTTTAACATCCTGGCAATCTGCTCAAATATTCGGGATAATTCTAAATTTTTCATCTCCATCACCCCCCATTATTATATAGCAAAACTCTATTACCTTTTTCTTCTCTTTTGTATATAGCTTCCACAATCACAAACCTTTTTTTAATTATAACCCTGTTTGCTATATATATTCTATAAAACTCTTAAAATTCCTCTTTTTTTATAATAGTTTACAAACGTTAATTTGAGAGCATCCAATTAAACTTATAATCCAAAAAAAAGGAGGACTACTTTAAAACGAAGGGATTGTGGTATTCTTGCAAAAAGCAGCCTGTTCTCTTTTTTGAACTTTACTTGATAAAAAGTATTTAAAAATGGTAAAATTATAGAAATTTAAAGATACCTAATCATATGAAATAATCAACAATAATTCTTTTATTAATATTTACTTCAATAAAAAATAATGGAGAGTAAAATTGATGTCAAAAAATCTTAATCCACTTACTATAGAAGAAGTGGCAGAAGAATGTAAAAATTGTGAAAAATGTCCTTTGTATCTTTCTCGCACTAAGGTTGTTCCCGGGGAAGGAAATGCAAAATCTAAGGTAATATTTATCGGAGAAGCTCCGGGAGAAGAGGAAGATATTAAGGGTAAACCCTTTGTGGGCAAAGCAGGACAACTTTTGACTAAAATCCTGCAATCAGTCGATATAAAAAGAGAAGATATATTTATAACTAATATGTTAAAATGCCGACCGCCGGGAAATCGTAATCCTTCGAGAAGCGAAATAGAAACTTGCTTGCCTTATTTGGAAACCCAGATAGCTTTAATCAATCCCAAAATTATCGTTACACTGGGTAATATCCCCACTCAACATCTTTTAGAAACTACTCAGGGAATCACTAAGCTTCGAGGTAAATGGTTTGATTGGATAGGCGAGATAAAAATATTTCCTATGTTTCATCCCAGTTATTTATTAAGAAACGAAGCAACTTTCCCAGGCAGCCCTAAAGAGCTAACCTGGAAAGATATAAAAACTCTTAAAAAAGCTATTGATGAACTTTAAAATTATTTTTATTTTTGTCATTCCGCACTTTAACTCCGGTCTTTTCATCTTTTATCTCCTCTTAATTTAAAGTAATTTCTCATCTCTTTATTATTTTACTTTTATATTTTTAAAAATATATTATAATGATAACATGATTTTAATCGACTAACCTAATAAACCGAGAGAATATGTTATCTAGTATATAGTATCGAGTATCGAGTAAAGAAAGAGAAAGAAAAGATAGAAATAAGTTTACACTAACAGGAGAGGGTAAAAAAATGAAGGTAAAAAATCTTTTAAATAATTTAGATAAAATTGCCCCTTTTTTCTTACAGGAAAGTTTTGATAATAGTGGAATTCAATTTGCCGACCTTGATGCCCCTGTAACAAAAATTTTACTATCCTTAGATTTAACTCAAAAAATTTTGGATGAGGCTATAGAAAAAAAGGCAAATTTAATTATTGCCCATCATCCCCTTCTCTTTTCTCCTTTAAAGCAAATCACTAAGCAAAAAAATCCCTTACTCTATCAGGTCATCACCGGTCAAATCAATCTTGTGGCAATGCATACCAACTACGACCTGGCCGAAAGCGGGTTAAATGATTATGTAGCCAATTTATTAGGGATAAAGAAAATTTCTCCTCTGCAGGATAGTTCAGAAAAGATTTTTAAATTTGCAGTATATGCCCCTGTAAAACATGCCGATAAAGTAAGCAGGGCAATCTTTGATGCCGGTGCCGGAAAGATAGGTAATTATACCGAAACATCTTTTAATATTGCCGGTCAAGGGACTTTTAAACCCATGGAAGGAACTAATCCATTTATCGGAAAAATAGGGGAAAAGGAAACAGTCCAAGAGATAAAAATAGAGACCGTGGTAGCAGAAAGAGATTTGGAATCAGTTGTACAGGCAATGAAAGATACTCATCCCTACGAGGAACCGGCTTTTGATGTATACGAACTTAAAACGAAACCTTCGTATGGGATAGGCATATTCGGAGAGATAGATAAAGAGGTAGAAATTTCTAAATTCTCCCTGGAAGTAAAAAATAAACTTCAAGCTTACTATATAAGACTTATTAAATCTAATAACCGTAAAATAAAAAGGGTGGCCCTTTGCACGGGAGCAGGAGGCTCTCTCTTAGAACAAGTTAGCCGCAAGAAGGTTGATTTATACCTAACCGGAGACATTACGTATCATGATGCACTTCGAGCCAAAGAATTAGGATTGAATGTTTTGGATATTGAACATTTTGATACCGAAAAATTTTTCGTTGAGGCTTTTTATAATCAATTGATAAAACTTGGAATTCCAAAAGACATATTGGTTAAAAGTAAAAAAATGGAATCGCCATATCAATTACTGTAATGAGTGATGAGTAATAAGTATTTTATTATTATTCGCCCTTCTCAATGATAATTTTTGCTCCGGAACTGACTTTTTTAAATACTTTAGGATCTCCTATTATCTTTCCGAAAACATTTACTGGACTGGCAGGCCTAATTTCATCACCCTGACTCGCTGGAGTGAGTCCAAAGAATATACAGAAAGCATTACCAGGCGGCCAATAACCTAAATCGCCTTCGGAAACCACTGCCTTCGCGTTCTCCAATCCAACATTAACCGATATGGAAAAATAAATTTCATCGCCCCAAGTATTTACCCTGCCTTCAATGGGAAGTGTATCCCATATTTTTTGTGCAGTTTCGCTATCATTCAACTCAGCACTCATTTTAACATCTTTGACAGCGATAGTAATCTTTTTATCAAGCATATTATTCACTCCTCTTTATTTGATTAACCGCTTAAATTTGTTCAAATCCTCTTAACTTAGGTTGCACGAAGAGGAAAAATTTAAATAACCTAAAGTTGTTCATTGGGTTGCTCTTTAT
>JADBKX010000038.1 GCA_014894735.1 Candidatus Sediminicultor sextus
CTTGATAATGGCGCGATACGATATAATATATACTATTTTATTCTGTATCCTATTTTCTTTACGATATACGATATACGATATACGACATACGAGATAGATATACGAAAATAATTTTTAGTTTATGAGGTTTTTTATTGACTGAACAAATTCCAACTAAATCAATGGTTGAGGGTGCATTTTTAGCAGCAATTACTGCCGTTCTATTTATTATTAGTATTTACATTCCCTTACTGGGAACACTGGTAAGTTTTTTGTGCCCTCTTCCAATTATAATTTTATGTTTACGCCATAGTATAAAGTTTGCTATTATCTCGGCTTTTATATCAGGGATTTTGGTAACTATTTTAGCTGGTCCCCTGCAAGGGCTTATAGTCCTATTAGGCTTTGGAATATTGGGGCTAACTTTAGGTTTTGGTATAAAAAAAGGATTATCTTTAACAGATATTATTATCATTGGAAGCATAGCTTCTCTTATTTCTAAAGGTTTAATCCTTTTAATCGGCTTTTGGGCTTTAGATTTCAATACCATATTATTTGATATAGAAGAGATAGATAAAATTATAACTCAATCTTTGAATTTTTATAGCAATATGGGACTATCTCCAGAACAATTAGCTACCCTGAAAGATTCCTTAACCCATACCATCAGCATTGTTAAGATAGCATTCCCGGGAATGATTATTCTTGCTTCAATTTTTGATACTATTTTAAATTACTGGGTAGCTCGTTTGATTTTAAAGAGGTTTGGATATAAACTAGCTAACTTTTCATCCTTTCATGACTGGAGAGCTTCTAAGTCTTTTTTTTGGAGTTATTTTTTAGGGATGATATTGATAATTCTGGGAACAGTTTACAAAGTACCTCTTTTAAATAAAATTGGAATAAATATTCAAGTTTTTTTTGCAGTAGTATTTTTGATTTATGGGCTTTCTTTAACCAGTTTTATATTGGAGCGGTTTAAAATTAAAAATTTTTTAAGGTGGGTTGTGTATGTTCTGGTGTGCTTTCAACCCCTTTTATCCCAAATTGTTACCTGGGCAGCCATGTTAGATATATGGATAGATTTTAGAAGATTAATTACCGCCAGAAAAGAATAATACTGAAAATAATCGACTAATAAATATTGCTAAAAGCAGTAGAAGAATTTATAATAAATTGAGAATAGAGTAGGGAGGCTTAAAATATGAAAATAATTTTGAAACAAAATATGGAAAAAATTGGACAAGTAGGAAATGTAGTAGAAGTAAGCGACGGCTTTGCCCGTAATTTTTTAATTCCCCAAGGTAAAGCAATTTCTTTTACCGCAGGCAATTTTAAACAAATAGAATATTTAAAGAAACGAGAAGCAGAACAAGGAGAAGGAGAGTTAAAGGAAGTCAAGGAATTAGCAGTAAAAATTAATAATATCTCCCTGGAAATTAAAGTTAAAGCTGGGGAGGAAGGAAAGCTTTTCGGTTCTGTAACCAGCAAAGATATTGTAGAAGCTCTGTTAAAGGAACATGGAATTGAATTAGATAAAAAGAAACTTAATTTAAAAGAATCCTTAAAAAAATTGGGTGTTCATATTGTACCAATTAACTTATATAAAGATGTAACTCCTCAAATTAAAGTTAATTTAATTTCTGATTCCGCATCTGAGCAGGAAACAGAGGATACAAAAAAAGAATAAATCAGTATTTAGTATATAGTATAAAGTATAAAGTAAAGAAGATAAAAAATAAAAATCAGTAGTCAGGAGACAGAATCCAGAAGTCAGTGGATACAGAAGCAGTGATGAGTAATGTGTGACAATTAACCTGTTTTTGTAAACTTAAGAGCATAAACTCATTACTCATTACATATCACTTATTACTGTATTTTGACGCGATACTCGATACTATATAATAAATACTAACGACTATTTAATATGGAGTTAAAAAATGGAATTAGGCAGGAATCCTCCTCAAAATATTAGTGCAGAACAGGCTGCTTTAGGTTCAATGTTGCTTCAGGAAGATGCTATTTTGCACGGTGTGGATATTTTAAGACCTGAAGATTTTTACCAAAAAGCTCACCAGAATATTTTTAAATGTATTCTTGAACTGTTTGAAAAGAGCAGGGGTGTTGATTTAGTTACTCTAACCGAGGAATTAAATAGGAAAAATTTATTAGAAGAGATAGGGGGAGTTACCTATCTAACTAATCTAATTAATAGTGTCCCTACTGCAGCGAATATTGAGCACTACATCAAAATTATTGAAGAAAAATCTATTTTGCGTAACTTAATTAATAATGCTACTAAAATTGTTTCTATGGGTTACGAAGAAAAAGAAGATGCTAAAATTTTGCTGGATAAAGCAGAGCATTTGATCTTTGAGGTTTCAGAGAGAAATTTAGGGCAGTCTTTCGTTCCTATTAAGGAGATACTTCAGGATAGTTTTGAGAAGATTGAAAATTTATACCATAGAGATGAATTTATTACCGGGATTGCCAGTGGATTTGACGAATTTGATGATATTACTACCGGGTTTCAGCCCTCCGAGCTTATTGTTATTGCTGGTAGGCCTGGGATGGGCAAAACAGCCTTTTGTATGACTATTGCCCAGTATATCGCAGTCTCAAAAAATATACCGGTAGCCCTTTTTAGCTTGGAAATGTCAAAATCTCAATTAGTTCAAAGGATGCTTTGTTCAGAGGCTCGAGTTGATGCCCATAATTTGAGAAAGGGACGATTAGCAGAATCAGATTGGCCTACCCTTTCTATGGCAGCAGGTCGATTAGCTTCTGCTCCCATTTTTATTGATGATACAGCCGGGATTACTTGTTTAGAAATTAGGGCTAAAGCCAGAAGATTAAAAGCCCAACATAGTCTTGGTTTAGTAATCATAGATTATTTACAGCTTATTACAAGTTCTGGCAGAGTAGAGAATAGGCAACAGGAGATTTCAGAAATTTCTCGTTCTCTTAAAGGTTTAGCGAGAGAATTGAATGTTCCGATAATAGCAGTTTCCCAATTATCCAGAGCGGTGGAACAAAGGATTGAAAGAAGGCCTCGTCTTTCTGATTTAAGAGAGAGTGGGGCAATTGAGCAAGATGCTGATTTGGTTGTTTTTCTATATCGAGAGGAATATTATAAGACAAAAACAGAAAAGAAGGGCATCGCTGAGGTAATTATTAGTAAACAGAGAAATGGTCCTACAGGTCAAATAGATTTGGCTTTTATAAAAGAATATGCAAAATTTGAAAATTTA
>JADBKX010000003.1:0-6669 GCA_014894735.1 Candidatus Sediminicultor sextus
AAGGAGCGAATGACTTTTTGGATGAATTGATTTTAGATAAAAAAAGATTACTTAAAGGATTGGGTATTTCTATATTTATCGGTGCCATAACTGCCTTAATTATTATTTTTGTTACTACTAATCAGGATACCTGGATAAGTTTATCTTATGTTAATAAAAAATACCTCTTCTTAGCTTTTGTTCTAATGGTATTTACTGCAGTGATAGATGCTCTCAGAATAAAAATGACCGTAGAAACAGTTAATGAAAATATTACTTTTACCGAAGCCCTAAAAGTGTACTATATTAGTAACTTTGCCGGTGGTGTAACCCCTTTCTTCTCCGGTACCCTACCCGCTCAACTATATCTATTTAATAAAGATATAAAAAATAACATGACTTTAGGTAAGGCTACTATGGTTGCCACTATTATGCCTCTAACTAAGACCATAGTTTTTGCCATTTTTACCCCTATCATCTTTTTTACCTTTAAAAGAACAATAACTAATTACACCATCCTTTCTGCCATCCTTATCAACGGAGCTATCTTAATTTCTCTGTTTCTTCTCTTTTTATTTATCTTGGCAGTAAAATACCCCGAGAAGATGTCAGGAATAATCTCTAAAATTCAACATTTGCCCTGTATCGCGAAGTTTTCAAGAAAAGAACAAATATCACAATTATTCAATAGAGTAATCCTGGAAATCAAAGAATTTCACAAGAGTTTTTCTTTACTAAAAGAAAATTGGATTAAACTACTATTATCTACCCTCTGTACAATTATCTATTGGGGCACTTTTTTCCTGGTAGCCCCCCTGCTTCTTTGGGGATTTAACCTACATTTTAATTTCTCCCATGTATTAGTAATGCAAGTTATATTCTATTTTATTTTACCTTTTATGCCTACTCCGGGTGGCAGCGGGACAGCAGAAGCAGGTTTTGCCTCATTATTTTCTTTCTTTGTTCCTCTTCACCTTTTAGGTCTCTTTGTAGGGATTTGGAGATTTATAGTCTTTTACTTTAATTTGTGTATCGGAGCTATAGTCCTTTTCGTAGAAATTAAAAGAATAAAAAACAAGAAACGACGACAGCAACAAGAAGTAGACAAAAAGTAATTATATTTCTTCTTCTTTTACTTTCCTCTTAATTTTAGCTCTAACTCCTCCAAAAGATTTAGAAATTCGATCGATTCCCAGGGCAATTATTAATATTGGCCAGTATTTCCAGATATTTTCTGATACCTCAAAACCGAAAAAATATTTAGCTAAAAAGATAGTTCCTATAGCTATTAATATTACCCCAAAAAAAATGGATTTATTTTGCCAAATTTCTTTAATTCCCCAAATAAGTAAAATTACTGGCCACAGATTCCATACTCTTCCCCATATTTCTAAATCAGTGAAATTTTCAACTATAAATATGATACCAACCGCTAATATGATTAATCCGAAAACCCAATTTCCCTTTCCTTCTTCACTCGTACTCATTACTTTTCCTCCTTTAATATTTTCTTTCTTTTTAATAAACGAATTTTCTTTGCTTCCTGCCAAATATATTCCAGGTCATAAAAATCCCTTTTCTCTTTAGAAAATATATGAACTATCACATCACCGTAATCTAATAATATCCATCCTGTTTCAGGCTTGCCTTCATAATGCAATAATCTAAATTTATTTTCTTTTAATTTCCTCATAATAAAAATACTTATTGCCTTTAATTGAGGTTCTGAATCACCACTGGTGATTACAAAATAATCAGCAATTAGAGTCAATTTGCCTAGGTTCAATATTACTGTATCTTTTGCTTTTTTATCTTCGGCAGCAGCTACAGCTATTTTTGCAATAGCCAGTGAATTTTTATTCAAAAACATCACCTCTTTTTTTGTTAGTATTCCGCCATATCCTTCCCCAATATTATAACTAAATCTAAATTAGTCTGGTCTTGGTATTCTTTAACAATCTCAAAATCTTTAAACAATTCTTTAAATTGATTATCTAAATTTACCTCTTTTGAATAAACTATAATTTTAGTTTGCTGGTAATTAAAATTATCGGCATTACCAACATTTACGATTTCAAATCCCTGTAATTCTAAATCTTGGGCTATTTTATGAGCAATACCCATCATTGAATTTCCATTTAAAACTTCGACTTTTATCCCGCTATTTTTACTATAGATCAGTGATTTCACTTTTTGCTGTACTTCTTCCACGTTTGGTTCTAAATAACTGATTCCCTCAATGTAAACTGGTTTGCTCTGAACGGTTTCAATTCTAAATTTTTCTTGATTTACACCTCTGAACAAATTAGCTAAGGTAACAGTATCTCGTGCTTCTATATTAGTCTCTATATATTCTTTCATCCCTTCAGATATCTGGGGAATTTTAATGATAGAATCAAAGTTTATCATTTTTTTTATTACAGCTAAGGCTAATTTTTGTTGCCTTTTTATTCGGCCTAAATCTCCCAATTTATCGTACCTGAATCTTATGTATTGCAAGGCTTTTTCTCCATCTAAAATTTGCTTCCCCGGGTGAAGATTTATTTCCACCCCTCCTGCTTTATCTACATAATACATCTCTTTTTCTACATCAATCTCTACCCCGCCTAACTCATCAATAATATAAACAAATCCGTTAAAATCTACCACTGCATAAAAATGAATCGGTACATCTAAAAAAGAACTGACAGTTTCAGATATCAAGCTTTCTCCTCCAAAGGCATAGGCATGATTTATTTTGTCCATTCCTCTTCCTGGAATTTCCACCCTGGTATCTCTTGGAATGGACAGGATAAGGGCATCTTTAGTCTTTGGAGAAATGCTTAAAAAAACAATAGTATCCGCACGTCCATGGTTTTCCATCTCGTCACAGCCTACAATTAAGATATTCACTCGATTGAAAGACATTATGCCAGAGCTATAGGGAAATATCCCAAAATATTCTAATAAAAAAAATAGGGCAGCGAATAATAGGACAGAAAACATAATCAAAATTACTTTTCTTCCTTTTTTCTTTTTTAACTCTCTCTTTTTATTCCTTCTTATGTTTTCCCCCAATTTATTTCCATACATTAAACAAAAACCACCTTGCTTAGAATATTATTCCTGGCTTCAATAGAAATTGGATGAATGAATAAATTTTTACTTATCAGATATAGTAATCCTTTATCCAGAGCCATTAAGGCTGCTCTATCTAAATCTATTTCTGCCATTTTTCTTACTTCTTCCACTCCGTTCATATTCCTTAAAGGTTCAATCTTATCACTTAGATAAATTATCTTATCTAAAAGAGACATTTGAGCTGAACCGGTACTGTGTGTTTTTATTGCTTTTAAAATAACAGGATCTTGAATATTAAATTCCTTTTTTGCAATAACTACCCCTACCAAAGGGTGTAATAATTTAGGAATTTTTTGAACCATTTCATCAAGTTCAATATTATATTTTAAAACCATCTTTTTCAAAGTTTTATAATCTAAATCTTTGGCACAATCATGTAATAATCCGGCAACTTCGGCTTTATCTGTGTCATAATCATATTTCATAGCTAATTTGCGGGCAATTTTAGAAGTATTCACCGAGTGTTCCAATCTCTCTTCGCCCAACATCTCTTTTAATTTTAATTTTATTAAATCAATATCCACTCTCATCACCTATCTCTTGTCTTAAGAGTCTCTTGGTGTAAAATGTAACATTTTAGGCCAGGCACTAAATGTTACATTTTACGATATAATCCTTTTTTGTAGATATATTCTTCCACTTCTTGGGGGAGTAAATATTTTATGTTTTTCCCCTCTCTCACTCTTCTTCTGATATCTGTAGAAGATATAGATAAGGCGGGAATTTCCATAATTTTAATAATTTTTTTAAATTTTTCGTCTAATTTATTCAAATCATATCCTGGTCGAGTTGCAGCCACAAACTGACAAAGCTTAATTAATTCCTCACTTTTATACCAGGAATCTACCTCTAAAAAAGCATCAGCCCCGGTAATAAAAAATATTTTCACACCATGGTTATATTTTTTTAAAAATTCTTTAACAGTGTCTATAGAATACGAAGGTCCCGGCCTATTGAGTTCAACTTTGGATACCTCAAAAAATTGGTTATTGCTAGTGGCCAGGACTGTCATTAAATATCTATCTTCAGGAGCAGAAATATCATTTCCTCTTTTGTGAGCAGGCTGACGACAGGGTACAAATATTACTTTATCTAATTTAAATTCAACCCTTGCTTCTTCAGCTGTAAATAAATGTCCGCAATGTATGGGGTCAAATTCTCCACCCATTATTCCTAAACGTTTGATACTTGCTTTTTCCTTTAAAATTATTCTTCCTCCCTGGTTTAGTATCTAGTCGTTAGTATATAGTATATGGTAAAGAAAAGAGAATTCAGAATCCAGGGGGTCCGGTTTCTTATTCCTACTTTTTTTACGAGATACGATTTTTAGTTTTGCTATTTTGTTTTTCACTAAATACTAAATACTATATACTATATACTAATTACTTTCCTTCTCCGGTATACTTTCTTCAGCTTTTATTTCTATTTCACTCTGTTCGGGCTCTTTCTCTTTTTCGCCCTCTACTTCTCCATTAATTACTGTAAAAGCGATATCCTTCTCCGGATAGCTCCAGTTCTCTATCTTATCTCCATCTTTAAAGTTAACTTCTATTCGCGAAGGATAGCCAAAATCAAAATAACCTTTTCTTTCTAAAACCTGTTTATAGGGGAGAGCTCTTGCTTTCTCCAGCTGAAGCCACAATTTTTCTTCTCTATCTTTTAACCCCAAAGAACGATATATTTTGGCTAATTGCACGTAAGAACGCCAATATACTGAAGGATGATCAAAGGATACTGGGCTAGCAACTTCCTCTATATCGATAGCTTTTATATAGCTTTCCCTAGCTAAAGAATTAAACTGGCGGGTACTCTTCTCTCCTAAAACTCGATAAGTTTCACCCATCCAGTAAAAAGCTTCCAATAAATTCGATTCTATACTGGTTGCTCTTTTAAAATAAGGAATAGCACTCAATAAACTATTTACAGAAGGAGCATTTGCTTTAAAAAGATATTCTTCCGGATTTCCAATTATCTTAATTCCCTCATCCAAAAAATCATTCGCCTTATTTGATTGAACCCCGGAGGAGCTCTTAAAACTGTCTATTAAATTCCGAAAGGCATATTGATTTCCAGGGTTAATTCTTAAAACTTCTTTCCATTGTTCTATAGCCTGACTATAATCGCTGCTCTGTTTATATACTTTCCCTAACCAGTAATGGGCATCCTCGAAATCAGGATTCAGTTCTATAGCTTTTTTATAATTTTGCTCGGCCATCTCATATTTTTCCTGAAGAAAATATTCATACCCATTTTTATAATAGGTCTGATAATCTTGAGCATAAATTATTGTAGTGCCTAAAATTAAGATTAAAAATAGGACCAACAAACTTAGTCCGGTTTTGTGAAAATATTTTTCCATTATTCTTGCACCCTCCCCGCTTTTCTCTTGTTAATATTCCTTAGTATAGACAAACAGAATGCCTATCTTACTAATTGGTTTTATTTAATTGTAAAGCTAAGCAACCAGAAGCATCTTATGATTCTTTTAACTTCTCCACATAATTCATCCTTAAATTTGCCAGTAAATTTTCGATCCGCTTAAAATCTTCCGGGTTTACATCACCCTTAATCTGATCGTATAAAAACGCTACAGTATCTATAACTATTTTAGCTTTTTTTAAATCTTTATTCATTTCCTTAGTCTCGGGATTCATGATGAGACCCAAATACTCCCAGGCTTTTCCGTTCAACATACTTATAAACCAAACAAAAAGAACAGGTAAATCGGGTTCTTTAAAACCTTCTTCTTGTTTTTTTTCTTCTTTTTTTGCTTTCTCTTTTATTCCTTCTTTTTCCTCTTTTTGCGTCTTTTTCTCTTTTATCTCTTCGTCTTTTTCTGTTTTCTTATTTCTTGCTTCTTCTTCCTTTTTCATAATTACTATTCTTTTCCCCCTTATAAAAAATATTTACTCGTATATCGTATTGCCCCCTCACCCTAACCCTCTCCCTCGGGGGGGAGAGGGAATAAAAAATCTGTCTATTTTAATTTATTCAATATACTATGAGCTATAATACGAGATACGATTCACGAGATACGAATTCAGTCTGTATAATCATCCACTAATCATTCAAACTAACCACACAATAAGAAACTGCACCCTCTCTTCTACCAATAAAACCCATCTTCTCATTAGTTGTAGCTTTAATATTCACCTTTTCAGAGGATATTTTTAAAACTTGAGCTATATTATTTTTCATCCTCATAATAAAAGGCGTGATTCGTGGTTCTTCTAATACTACTGAAACATCTATATTGTTTATAGTAAGTCTCTTTCTTTTTAATATTTCATAAATGTTTTCCAATAACTTTAGACTAGAAATATCTTTATATTGTTCATCATTATCCGGGAAATGCTGGCCGATATCTCCTTCTCCTGCTGCCCCTAATAAAGCATCTATTAGGGAATGAATTAAGACATCGGCATCTGAATGTCCATCCAAACCCTTTCGGTACGGAATAACCTCTCCTCCTAAAATTAATTTTCTCCCCAAAATTAAAGGATGGACATCATATCCAAAACCTATTCGCATAAATTTACCTCATTATTTATTAGTCGTTAGTGAATAGTC
>JADBKX010000003.1:6769-11509 GCA_014894735.1 Candidatus Sediminicultor sextus
TTTCTTTCTTCTTCACTATTCACTAACGACTAACGACTAAATAGTATGCACTGCCCAGATTGATTTATATTCTAATTTTAATTTTTCGTAAATCTTTAAAGCCTGTTCTTTGTTTTGGGCTATTCCAAAAACTGTAGGACCACTGCCGGACATAAGGGTACCCAAAGCACCCTCTTCTACTAATCTATCTTTAATTTTTCCAATTTCCCGATATTTTTTAATGATTAACTCTTCGAAGGAATTAAATAAATTTTTGGCAATTCCCTCAAGCCCTCCCTCTTTTAAGGCTTTAAGCATGGCTATAGTATGATTCTTCTCCCTCTTAATCAGGCTCAAATCAAGATTATTATAGGCCCACTTGGTAGGTATTTCAAACCCAGGATTTATTACTATAATCCACAGTGGTGGATTGATCGGAGGTAGAGGAGTTACTTTTTCTCCCCTGTGGTAAGCAAGGGCAGTACCATTCTGGATACAAAAAGGGACATCCATCCCTAATTCTTCTCCTATCTCCCTTAAATCATTATTGCTTAAATTTAAAGCAAAAAGTTTATTTATTCCTACTAAAATAGAGGCAGAATTAGCAGAACCACCCGCCATCCCGCTGGCTAAAGGAATTTTTTTATCAATTTCTATCTTAACTCCCTTTTTTATTCTATATCTATTGAGAATCTTCTCTGCTGACCTATAAGTTAAACTTTGGGTATCGGTGGGTACCAGAGGATGACTGCATTTTATCTTTACTCCTTCTTTCTCTTCCCTAATAAATATCCTGTCAGCAAGGTTAATAGATTGCATTATAGTCTCGATATTATGATATCCATCCTGGCGTTTTCCCAGTATATTTAGAGTCAGATTTATCTTGGAATAACTATCTATTTCAATTTCTTTCATAATTTAAACTTAAATCTAAATCCTTTCTTTAAAAAACTCTCTGCTACAATGATATCAAAAGGAGTGGTTATTTTAATATTTTCCTCTGAACCTATTATCAATTTTATTTTATGTCCATATCTTTCTACAATTGCAGCATCGTCTGTGGTTAAATATTTTTCCTCGTAAGCCTGACGATAAGCAGATAAAATTATATCATATTTAAAAGTTTGAGGGGTTTGTGCTCTCCAAATCTCTTCTCGATTAAGAGTTTTATTTATAAAAAAATTATTTTCACTCTTTTTTATAGTGTCTTTAACGGGAATGGCTGCAATCGCTGCTCCATATTCCTGTGCTTTTTCAATTGAATCCCGAATGATAGTTTCTTCAACTAAAGGACGTGCACCATCGTGAATCACCACTATATCTGTATCCTTATCCAATGCCTTAATACCATTATATACTGAATCCTGCCTGGTTTCTCCTCCATCAACTAATTCTTGAACTTTAGAAAAGCTGTATTTTAATATTATATTTTTACGACATATCTCCTTTTCCTCAGGGTTAATTACGAGATATATTTTGTCAATTAATTTACATTTTTCAAATTTTTCAATAGTATAGGCTAGAATGTATTTACCAGAAATAGGAATGAAGGGCTTACTTATTCTGGTATTCATCCTTTTACCCTTGCCAGCAGCCGCAATTAAAGCTACTATTTTCATCTTTACCATCCAATTTACCAATTTACCAATTTACCAATTTACCTATTAATTGGCGAATTGGTCAATCGGTGAATTGATTAATTTAATGACTATATACTAAATACTATATACTAATTATTCGGTTAATTTTCTAATATTGTAAAAGGTATCTCCAGATATCCTTCAATAACCCTATCTATTTCGATCTTAGAAATTATTAAATTCTCTTCTTCTTTTTTTCTCAGGTCGCTATCACTAATATTTTCTTCGTAAGGTAATCCATCAGAATATATAATTACCTCTCCAATAATTTGATTGCCTCTTGGCCAGTCAGAAATATCCTTAAAAGTCTCTTCTAAGCTTTTACAATTCTGTTTACTGCTATTAAGAAACTCTTCTTGTTGATTATCTAACTCTCCTCCTCCGTTTACTATTAATAAAGCTTCGCCTGGGGGTGTATCGGAGGGAATCTGAATGGTCAGCGTCTTTTCGATTAACTCTCCCCGAAAAGGTCTAATCTTAATTTTTGCTTTGAGATGATCTCCCGGCTTAATTGAGGAATCTTCTAATACAACTTCCTCTATCCTACCAATATTCTTTTTATTATCTATTTTAATATCGATATTTATCGCGTCCAAATCGACTATTTCAAAATAATTATTTGCGATTAAATCTATAATTTCTGGTATTTCGGTAATCGCCTGTGTAGCTATGTCATCTGAACTGTAATACATATTCTTCCGGAAAAGTTTTTGTCCTTCTTTCTTCCCTTTTATTTCTATATCTATTTGAGCAGTTCCCGCTCCAATCCTATCCAAAGCATTATCTATAGCCTGCACAGCTATGTTTGAAACCAGGGGCTCTAACAGATCATAATCATTTATCATTTGGACTCCCATCTGGTAAGATAATCCTGAATTAACATCTGTTACCTGTATTTTAAGCGGAATCACCCGGGGATAAGAATTCAGTATGGCTAATATACCTGCTTCTCTATCCTGGACAATCTTCCCTATCAAATTTAAAGGAGCACCTAGTTTAAAGGGCATAACCATATTAGGTAAACTATAATAGACATATACTGCCGAAAGAAGAAATGAAACTTCACCCTTTTTTAAAAAAGGGTGCCCTAAAGCCAAAATCTTATCTCCTTCTCGATAAGTTACTGTTCCGATAGAAGTAATATTGATATCTCCCCAAGTCAATTGTATTCCTATGGCAGAACCAGCTTCTATTTTATTGGAAGGTCTTTCTCCCACCTCTTGAGAGCTTATATCATTATTTTCATTAAACCCGATTCCTTGAACAGGCATAAGATTATATTTTTTTAGAGAACTGCTTAATCTCTCTAAAGTTCTACCCTTAATACCGTTTATAATAATCGGTGAAACTACGGGGTAAAAGATAAAATCCTCTCGGCCTGCTAATTCTGGAAAATTATTATTTTTCATAGAATTTTTTACTTTTATCTTATTTGCTTTTTCCCCTGTAAACCATAAAGAATTATTGATCTTATATTCTTGCGATATAGTGTGACTGTTATTATAGGGGAGATTAAATATTTCTAACATTTCCTGAATGGGGGTTACAAGGCAAAGATTATGTTCACTCATTTCCCAGGCATAAGATACAGCTCCAATCAATCTGTCATCTATATAGACCGGGCTACCACTCATCCCTTCTGAGATCCCGCCACTCTCTTTAATCTTATCCCCGCTTAAATTGGCTAATATAAAATAACTAACTTCGCCCTCGTCTTTAACTATATCAATGATATCCACCTGAAAGGTCTCTATCTGCGTTCCGTGAAAAACAGTTTTTCCTATCCCTTTCATTCCCGGACTTATCTCTGAAATTGGCATAAAAACAGTTTGACTAAAGACTAAATTTATACCCGTACTAAATAAAATTAATAAAATAAATATAATTTTTATACAAATATTTTTATCTAATCTTATCTTCACCTGTTACCTTCTTTATCAAAAAAATTGTATCTGGCAAAGAATTAGTTAGCTAGTTATTTGGTTATCTAGTTAACTAGTTCATACAAGTAAATTGGCTGTCAGCCAATTTACTTGTATGAACTTACTAATCCACTCCTAAGTACATGAATATTGTCTAAAACTTTCCCCGCACCTAAAGCTACACATGAAATTGGATTTTCAGCTAAATAAACCGGTATTCCGGTCACTTCAGTCAACAAATCATCGAAATTTCTCAACAATGCTCCTCCACCGGTGATAACAATTCCTTTATTAGCAATATCAGCAGCCAGTTCAGGAGGAACTTTCTCCAAAACTGTTTTAACTCCCTCTATTATTGTCTTCAACGAAGCAGAAATGGATTTGAGCACTTCATTAGAGCCGATCGAAATACTCTTAGGTAACCCGGATACTAAATCTCTCCCTCTTATTTCGGTAAACAATTCTTCTTCTAATTCCATTGCAGTACCGATTTCAATCTTTAAAGTTTCAGCAGTTTTTTCGCCAATCATTAACCTGTATTTTTCTTTAATATGTTTAATAATATCTTCATCAAAATTATTACCCGCTACTCTCAATGATTCACTTACCACAATCCCACCTAATGAGATAACGGCGATATCTGAGGTTCCTCCCCCCACGTCAACAATCATATTGCCATAAGGTTCACTAATATCTAATCCGGCCCCAATAGCTGCCGCCATTGGTTCTTCAATTAAATAAGCTTTCCTTGCTCCAGCCTGCATAGCTGCTTCTATCGCAGCTCTTTTTTCTACTTCTGTTCCTCCCGACGGTACGCAAATTACTACCTGAGGACGGAACACCTTACTGTTACCACAAACTTTTCTGATAAAATAACTCAGCATCTTCTCTGTTATCTCATAATCGGCGATAACTCCGCTCTTCATGGGCTGAATAGCAATTATGTTCCCCGGCGTCTTCCCTATCATTTGTTTGGCTTCTTCTCCCACAGCTAAAACTTTTCCGCTATCTCTTAAAATAGAGACTACCGAAGGTTCCTGAAGGACAATTCCTTTCCCTTTCTGATAGATTAAGACACTTACGGTACCCAAATCTATGCCTAGACTTCTGTCCATTCCTAGCATGTGTATTTTCCCTCCTCTATTTAGTCGTTAGTTAAAACCTTTATAGAATTTAATAGTTATCTAATTTACAATTGT
>JADBKX010000003.1:11609-13105 GCA_014894735.1 Candidatus Sediminicultor sextus
TTAGTCGTTAGTTAAAACCTTTATAGAATTTAATAGTTATCTAATTTACAATTGTATAGTTTTTTGCTTTTATTTAATATTAACTAAATACTATTCATTTCACTAATGACTAGTTTAATTGATTAATTGGTGAATCGGTCAATTGAATAATCTTGTATCTTGTATTAATACTAACGACTATTCACTATTCACTATTCACTAACGACTATATTACTCTTTCACCCTTTTAATATCTGCTCCCAAGGAATTTAGTTTTTCCTCTAACTTCGCATATCCTCTATCTAAATGATATATTCTGCTTAGCTCAGTGGTTCCTTCTGCTACCAAACCTGCTAATACCAAAGCTGCTCCGCCTCTTAAATCTGAAGCCATTACTGGGGCAGCACTTAACTTCTTTACTCCTTTAATAATAGCACTGTGCCCTTCTACTTTAATATCTGCTCCCATCCTTATCAAATCACCGATGTGAGCGAATCTTTTCTCAAACACAGTCTCGGTAATAACACTGGTGCCTTTTGCTACACAGGATAAAGCCATAAATTGGGGTTGCATATCGGTGGGAAATCCAGGAAAAGGTAAAGTTTTAATATCCACTGCTTTCACTCTGTCTGGCCCTATTACTTTAATAAAATTCTTTTCTACCTCAATTCGCACTCCTGCCTCTTCTAACTTCACTATCAATGGTTTTAATAATAATGGATCAGCCTTTTCTATTAAAACATCTCCACCCGTGATAGCAGCTGCCATCATATAGGTACCTGCCTCAATGCGGTCAGGAATGATAGTATAATCAATTCCGTGTAATTCTTTTACTCCTTTTATTTTGATTAAATCAGTCCCTAATCCTTCAACTTTAGCTCCCATCTTATTTAAGAAATGCCCTAATTCTACTACTTCAGGGTCTTTGGCTGCATTTTCAATTGTAGTTACACCTTCCGCCAAACAGGCAGCCATCATTATATTTTCAGTCGCTCCCAAACTAGGGAAATCTAAGTATATTTCAACCCCTTTTAATGTATTAACTTTCGCTTCGATATAACCTTTTTCCACTTCAACTTGAGCGCCTAAAGCCTCAAATCCTTTTAAATGATAATCAACCGGACGAGCACCAATAGCACAACCACCAGGTAAAGATATCTTTGCTCTTTTTAAGCGAGCCAGAAGCGGTCCCATCACCAAAATAGAAGCCCTCATCATTTTTACCAATTCATAAGGTGCCTCATAATTATTAAAATTATTAGAATCGATATAGAGGTTGTTACCTTCTTTCCATTCCACCTTTACCCCTAATTTCCTTATAACATCCGACATAGTTTCAACATCGGTAAGACGAGGGACATTCCTTAAAATACAAACATCTTTAGTTAATAAGGTTGCTGCCATAATAGATAAAGATGAATTTTTTGCCCCATCAATTTTTACCGTACCTTGTAATCTATTTCCTCCGGAAATAATAAGCTTTTCTGGCTCCAATTTTCTCCTCCTTTATATAGTAT
>JADBKX010000101.1:0-1350 GCA_014894735.1 Candidatus Sediminicultor sextus
GATTGTGGCTGTCATAGCGGTATGCACCCTGGCTGGCAGCAAAAATGGAGAAAACCCTTAAGGGAAGCGATGGACTGGTTAAGAGACCAATCCATTCAAATCTTTGAGCAAGAAGCCTCTGCCTATTTTAAAGATGTATGGCTGGCAAGAAACGAATATATTTCAATTGTTTTAAATCGAAATCCAGACCATATCGAATCTTTTTTACAAGAATACAGTTCACATCCACTTAATTCAGAAGAAAAAACTAAAGCACTAACATTATTAGAGATGCAGAGAAATGCTCTGCTCATGTATTCCAGCGATGGTTGGTTTTTTGATGAAATTTCCGGTATCGAAACCATCCAGGTCCTGCAATATGCTGCCCGCTGTATTCAGCTTATTCAAAGATTTAACCATCATTCTCCAGAAGAGGAATATTTAAAAATACTGGAACAGGCTCCTAGTAATATCCCACGTTATCAAAACGGAGCCAAAATTTACCAGCTATTGATTAAGCCGGCAATGGTTGATTTAATAAGAGTAGCAGCCCATTATGCGATATCTTCTCTCTTTGACGGTTATCAAAAGAGCATTTTTTGTTATCAAATCAACCAAGAAAAAATAAATCGCCTGGAAAGCGGTAAATTAAAAATAGCTATCGGGCAGGCGAATATTCGATCAGAAATTACCTGGGAAGAAGACAAAATCAGTTTTGCCGTCCTTCACTTAGGAGACTACAACGTTAACGGCGGCGTAGGAAGTTATATGGATGAAAAAGCTTATGATATCATGCAAAATGAAATCATTAAAGCCTTTGATCTAGGGGATGTGGCAGCCGTCGTCCGGTTAATGGACCAGCATTTCGGTACAAACAGCTATTCACTCTGGTATCTGTTTAAGGATGAGCAAAGAAGAGTGATTCGGGAAATCATGAATCTCAATCTCGAACAAATCAATACTAGTCTTCATCAGATTTATATTGATAATTATACCATGATGAATTTTTTACACCAGTTAAATATTCCTATCCTTCAACCGTTTTCTTCTATTGCCGCATACGAAACCAACCAAGAGTTACTGGCTTTTTTTTCCCAGGAAGTCATTGATCTCACAAAATTAGAGAAATTAGTCCAGGAAGTGCGGGATTGGTCTATTGCCCTTGATCACGCTACTTTAGGATTTAAAATAAGTAACTGGATTAATCAATCTTTAGATAATTTAAATGTGAATTTAAATAGCTTGAATAAGATCATTCAAATCATCAAAGTCCTCAATCTTTTAAAACCACTTGCTTTACAGCTGCATCTGTGGAAAGCCCAGAATATTTACTTTGAAATGTATCAACAAGAAGAAATGAAAGCAATTCAG
>JADBKX010000101.1:1450-8059 GCA_014894735.1 Candidatus Sediminicultor sextus
AGCCCAGAATATTTACTTTGAAATGTATCAACAAGAAGAAATGAAAGCAATTCAGGAAAAAGCCGCACAAGGTGATGAAAAAAATCAAAAATGGCTTTCCCAATTTAAACAATTAGGCTATATTCTAAATGTTGAGGTATCTTTGCAATGAAAATCCCCCTGGCCACTTATCGAATTCAACTAAATCATTTTCCTGCCGCCCTAATTTTCGTCAATAAGGAGTATTCGTAAAAATGAAAGAAAGATACAGCGGTATTTTAATGCATATTTCTTCTTTACCATCAGAATATGGCATTGGGGATTTAGGGCCACACGCCTATCAATTTATCGATTTACTAGCTCAAAATAAACAGCGTTTTTGGCAAATTCTACCTTTAAACCCGACAGAACAGCAGCACGGAAATTCCCCTTATCATTCCTTCGCTACTTTTGCCGGTAACCCCCTTTTTGTCAGCCCTGAGCTGCTCTATCAAGATGGTCTTCTTAAAAAAGAAGAAATAATTAATTATTCCTTACCCCAAAAAAAAGATATCGATTTTAACCAGGTTTATTCTCTCAAAAACAAGCTTTTAGACAAAACCTATCAACGATTTGCCAAATTAGTGTCATATCAGGGAGATTATCAAGAGTTTTGTCAGCAAAATTTATTCTGGCTGGAAGATTACGCCCTTTTTCAATCGCTCAAGTCCTATTTTCAGGGGAAACCCTGGAACCAGTGGCCCTCGGAAATTAAAAATCGACACCAAGAAACGATTCAAAAATTAAAGAAAGAACTAGCAGAAGAAATGAATCGGGAAAAGGTCTTACAATTCCTCTTTTTTCATCAATGGAGCCAACTAAAAAATTATTGTCAGAAAAAAAATATTAAAATAATCGGTGATATGCCTATTTACGTCACCTATAACAGCATGGATGTCTGGTGTCACCCTCAACTCTTCAAATTAGATCAGGATAAAGAACAAACTTATAAAGCAGGGGTCCCGCCTGATTATTTCAGTAAAACTGGTCAACTCTGGGGAAATCCAGTCTATCAGTGGGAAGAACATCATAAAGAAAAATATACCTGGTGGATCCAGCGAATTAAACAACATCTTCAAATGGTCGATCTTTTAAGGATTGATCACTTTCGGGGATTAGTTACCTACTGGGAAGTACCTTTTAAGGAAAAAACAGCCATTCCCGGTCACTGGGTAACGGTTCCCACAGAAGATTTTTTAGCTCATATCATCAATCAATTTCCCACCGTTCCCTTTATTGCCGAAGATCTGGGTGATATTACCGAAGATGTCAAAGCAATAATAAAAAAATGGCACTTCCCCGGAATGCGGGTCTTGATTTTTGCTTTTGGTGATGATTTTCCTCGCAGTATTCATCTTCCTCACCATTATGGACCTAATTATGTGGTCTATACCGGAACCCACGATAATAATACGATTCAAGGATGGCAGTCCGAAGAATTAAAGCAAAATCAGAAAAAAAACATCGCCCGATATTTAGGGAAAAAGGTTAACTTTGAAGAAATTCACTGGGACTTTATTCGTATGGCTCAAGCCTCGGTTGCTTTTTTAGCCATTATCCCAGTTCAGGATGTATTAGGATTAGGAAAAGAGGCAAGAATGAATAATCCTGCCTATCCCCAAAATAACTGGCAATGGAGAATAACACTTCAACAAAGACTAAAACTGGAACAAGATGAAATGCCAAAACTAAAAGAACTAAGCGATATTTATGATAGAAAATCAGAATGAATTTTCTTAACTTTTTATTTTAAATGATTAAATAAATTCAAATAATCTTTTAGCAGACGGGTAATTAAGAAATTCTTTCTAACATATTCCTTTCCTGAAGTACCCATCTTATTTGCAATTTCTGAATTTTTTAAAAGATGTATAACTCTTTCAGCACATTCAGAAATATCACCAACTAAAAATCCTGTACGACGGTTATCTACTTGCAAAGGGATACCACCTACATTGGCCGCTACTACAGGCTTCCCTTTCCATAATGCCTCGGTAATCACTAATCCGAACCCTTCTCTTAAGGATTTTTGAATAATTACATCTGAAGCTCTCTGAAAGGCATTAACCTCTAAATTCCCTACTCCGTTTAAATTAGATAGAAGATGTATATCATAATCTTCGCCTGCATGTCGGGCAGTTTTTTCGTAATATTCCCATCCCTCCGGATCCTCATTGGCCATCGAAGCAATAAGTACCAATTGTACATCTCTTACTTCTCTCTTTACCATCCTGTACATATCAATAACCCCCAAAGGGTCTTTCCAGGGGTCGAATCTGGAAACTTGAGTTATAACTGGTCTATCTGGATCTACTTTATATTTTGTTACAATATTTTCAATCTCTTCCTGATCCAAATCCATATTCTTGGGGCTTAAGGGATCGATAGCTGGAGGGATTATGGCAATATTTTTTAATTTAAGGTCATCTTTTACATACTCTTTTAAAGTAAATATAGCAGCATCATGTTTTTCTATAAAAGGCCTGATAAATTGCCATATTTTTTCCTGAGCACTTGTAGGGTCAATATGAAACCGCCAAATCCATTTTCCTTTCTTCTCTTGCCGATAATTCAATATTGCCACTGGCTGAGGATCGTGAATGACCACAAAATCATATTCACCTTCGAATAATTTCTCATTTAGTTGATTATTTTTTAAAAAAATTCCTTTCATCTCTTTAGTAAATGGGACATCCATCCCCTGCAAGCCATTATGTATACTCTTGGTTACGTTGAAAAAATCATCTGAACCTTTTATTACCTGCCATTCAGCCTCTATCCCTACATCTTTCATTAAAGGTACTAAGGCGGATAGAATCTCTGCTACTCCGCCTCCAAATGAGGTAGCATTTATATGCACTACCTTTTTCCCTTTTAGAGGTAAAGCCAGTTTCTTAATACTTTTAATTTCTTCCTTTCCTATAATATCGATATAATCGTTAAGTGATTTCCCCTCGGTTTCAACAATTTCTAACATATTTTCCCTCCTTTATCTTGAAATTATTCTCCCCTACCTCTTAAGCACCATCCGCTAATAATATTCTGACTTCTGAATTCTGTCTTCTGTCTCCTGACTTCTATTTTCCTCACGATATACGATATACGATATACTAAATACTAAATAAGAAAGCAATTGGACATTTAGCACAATCTGGATTCTTGCTGGTACATATAGTTTTCCCGAGCATTACAATCTGAGCGTGAAATTCATTAAATAATTCTACATCTCTGTCCAAATTCTGGTTGAAAAATTCCTGTATTTGGTAGTAGGTAGAATCTTTCGAAATTAATTTATGCCGGGAAAATATTCTTTTTGTATAAGCATCAACCACAAAAAATGCTTTCTTTCCGGCATACAATAATATGCTATCTGCTGTTTCTGGGCCAATTCCATTTACCTTCAATAATTTTTTTCTTAACTCTCTACCATCACCCGAAAACATTTTCTCAGCAGAACCCTCAAAGTTATTTACCAATAAATTTACAAAATTTTTCAATCTTTGTGCTTTAATATTATAATAACCGGAAGGCTTGACCAATTGGGTTAATTTTTCCTGGTTTATACGATAAAGTTTACGGGGTTCTAACAAATTTTCCTTTTTTAAATTACTGATCGCTTTTTCCGCATTACTCCAGGAAGTGTTTTGAGTAAGAATCGCACCCACCATTATCTCAAAGGGAGTATCCCCCGGCCACCAGTTCAATGGTCCAAAATAATGATATAAACTGTTATAAATTTTTAATAGAATATCCCTTTTTTGCATCTTTGCCTAATTATTCTTAACTTCTTTTTTCCCACTATTCACTAACGACTATTCACTATTCACTAAATCAGAATTCTCCCTTATGGGCATTTTCTAAAAATTTACAAATTAATTTGATAGAGCTCTCAATATCCTCTTTATGGCACATCTCTACTACTGAATGAATATATCTGGTAGGAATAGAAATAGTACAAACCGGTACCCCGGATCTGCTCCTTTGTATAGCCCCGGCATCAGTACCCCCTCCCAGTAATACATCAGTCTGGTATTTGATTTTGTTTTCCTCTGCTATTTTTCTTAAAAAATCGACCAATTTTTTATTAGAAATAGTATGAGAATCCATTAAAGATATGGCTGTCCCTCCTCCCAAAGTAGTAGCTACTTCCTCTTCTTTGGTTCCCGGAATATCTGAAGCAATAGTAACATCAAGGGCAATACCTACATCAGGCTCAACAAAAAACGAAGAAACAGTTGCTCCTCTAACTCCTACTTCTTCCTGAACAGTTGCCACAGCATATATATCAACATAGCAATCGTTAATTCTTTTTAATGCCTCAATCATAACATATACTCCGGCTCTGTCATCTAGTGCCTTAGCGGTTATTATTTTTTTATTTAATTCCATAAAATTCCTATCCAAAGTAACAAAATCTCCCGGTTTCACTATCTTAGAAACTTCATCTTTTTTCATACCTACATCTATAAAAAGATCTTTAATTATGGGTAACTTTTTTTTCTCTTCCTCGCTTAAAATATGAATGGGTTTGGTGCCTATTACTCCCCCGATATCTTTCATTCCATGAACCACTACTCTTTGGGCTATTAGGGTTTTGGGATCAAAACCACCAACCGGAGCAAACCTTAAAAAACCGTCTTTATTAATAAAACTAACCATAAAGCCAATCTCATCCATATGTGCCGCAATCATCACTTTTTTAGGAGCAGACTTACCTGATATTTTTTTAGCTTTCTTTATACCAATAACGTTTCCTAATTTATCTATTTTTACCTCATCAGTTACTTTTTCCAATTCTTCCTTAATAACTTTCTGAATCCTCTCCTCAAAACCTGAAATTCCCGGTGTTTCACATAATTTTTTAAATAAATTCAATTTTTTCTCCTTCCTTTATTTATTAAATTAGAATAAGTTAAGCTGCTTTAGCTTTAGAATTATTTTGTATAATAGCACACAACATACGGTCTGCTGTTAGTCTTTTATCTCTAAGGTAAACTTTTGTGCCTGACACAAAATGTTACCTTTTTCCGTTTTTTGTTTTGGAAAATATAAACCAGAATAAGAAAAGTAATTATTCCTAAGCCATTGGCTAAAATATCTCCCAAAGAAAATTCCCTTTCCGGAATAAAATACTGGTAAATTTCGTTAAATATTCCATAAGAAACAGAAAAAATCAAAGCTAAGAAATAGTGAAATAATTTTAAGAGCAATATTTTGTCACTTAAAGCTGCCAGGCAAAGAAAAGTATGAATACCGTAAACAACGAAGTGCATTACTTTGTCCTGGCCATAAAAATATTGCCCTACTCCAACTTCCGGTCGGGAAGAAAAAATAAAAATCATTATTGAATAAATAATCAGCAGTATCCAAAAAAATATTTTTCTTCCCAAACCATCACCCAACTTTAAAAATATCTATTCTTTAAACAATATTTCTTCAGCAGCTCCTACCCCTGAACCCAGTTTAAAATCGTAATTAAATTGGGATAAGGTTTTTTCGATGATACTCATTGCTGCAACCACCTCATTTTCGGTTATGTTGCCCATATGTCCCAGGCGGAAAAGCTTACCCGCTAACACTCCTTTGCCAGAAGAAACCAGAATGCCATTCTCATACAATTTTTCTCTAAAAGCTAAATCTTCAATTCCCGAAGGATATAGCACGGTTGATACAGTATTGGCCCTTATTTCTTTTGAAGGAAGTAGTTTAAATCCTATTTTTTCTAATCCTGCATGGAAAGCCAGAGCAAATCTTCTATGTCGTCTAAATCTTTCTTCCAAACCCTCTTCCAATATAATTTTAAGACCTTGATGAAGAGCATTGACCATGTTTATGGCATGAGTAGAAAAATATCCACTACCCGGTTCGCGCATAATAGGCAGCCATCGATTAATGTCCATATAATAAGAAGAAATATTTCCTAATGCATTTCTTCTCTCTAAAGCCTTTTTACTAAATACTAAATTAGCTAATCCCGGAGGAACACCAAATGCTTTTTGGTTTCCTGCAAAAATAATATCAACACCCCAATCATCCATACGTTCTTCAATTCCTCCGGCAGCACAAACTGCGTCTACAATAAATAAGGTTTCAGGGAATCTTTTTATAACCTCTGCTACCTCTTCTAAAGGAGCACAAACTCCGGTAGAAGTATCTACATGAGTCACTGTTATCGCATCAAACTTCTTTTCTTTTAATTTCCGGGCTATTTTTTCAACTTCCACAATCTTGCCCCACTCGGAAGCTAAAACTTCAACCTCTATACCGTAACCCCGAGCTATTTCTGCAAATCTATCCCCAAAGTAACCGTGAGAAACCACTAACAAACGGTCACCTTTCTTTAAAGAATTAACCAAAGATGCCTCCATTCCTAAAGTTCCTGTGCCAGGGATGGTAAAAGGCTGACCTTTTTCAGCCATAACAACAGTCTTTAAATTCTTTAAAGTTTCTTTTAAGGTTTTCACCAATTCAGGGTCTAAATGGGAAACTGTCTCTTTGCTCAATGCCTCCAAGATAGATTGAGCAACGGGTGTGGGTCCGGGAATCATCATTAATTTTTTTTTCATAACTAATCTTTCCTTTCTTTATTAA
>JADBKX010000101.1:8159-13059 GCA_014894735.1 Candidatus Sediminicultor sextus
AATGGATATTATCCCATCTCTAAAAATGGGAACAATAGGAAAAAAATCCAACTGAGAACAGAATTTTAAATCTTTACCCAAGCCGATACTTTCCAAATATTGACCATGTTGAGATTTTTGTAATATCTCCAAAATATTGTTACCAAACTTTTCATAGAGTAGTTGAGCTGTTAAATTAGCATCTACCTCCTGATGACCACTAAAGGAAACATCTCTTAAAGAATGAATTATCAGACCAGCACAAGCTGCATCTTCTAAAGAATATTTGCCCTCCTTTCCTGCACAGATTATTGAAATATCTCCCGGGTAATTAGTGCAATAATTACAGACTGCTTGTAAATTTAAAAAACTTCCAATAATTATCCTGTGAGCATCTTTAACCATTTCTAATGTTTTTACTCCATTAGTGGTTGAAAAGATAATTGTTTTATCTTTCACTACTTCTCTCTTATATTCCCTTGGTGAATTACCTAAATCGAAACCCTCTATCTTTTTTCCTTCTCTTTCTCCTCCTAATAATACCCTTTCTTTTTCAAATTGCTGCGCTTCTTCTTTAGCCTGTTCCGGAGATAAAATGGGAATAAAACCATTACATCCGTTAGCCAAAGCAGTTACTATCGTGCTGGAAGCTCTTAAAACATCAATGACTACTACTAATTTACCAGCTAATTCTTTATTTTTTATCTCTTCCGGAATAAATAAAGTTTCTAAATTATTCATTTGTTCTTTAATCTTCTCTCTGATTAAGCTCCAAATTTCTGTAATTTTAAGGCATTGGCCATCATTAAAGGAAGGACATCTACTGCCGAAAATCTTCCCAGTCCTCCCTTAACACATTCTTTTTCATTAAATTGTTCCGCTTCATCTACCCTGATATATTTAGAAAATAACATAAAGGGATTCGGATGCCAACTATGTCCCTTCATTATAGCGGGGGTAGAATGGTCACCGGTAACCACCAGAACATCTGGTTTTAAAGCCAGGACATTAGGAATAAATTTATCCACTTCTTCAATTACTTTAACCTTTTGCTCAAAATTTCCGTCTTCTCCATAACTATCAGTCTTTTTTATATGAAGATAAAAGAAATCATATCTACTAAAATTATCTTGCAGGGTTTTAAATTCATCGCTCAACGATTCTCCTGTTTCCAATATATCCATACCCACCAATTTAGCCAATCCTTTATACATAGGGTAGGTTGCTATAGCTGCCGGGGTCAATTTAAAAAGCTCCTCCATGGTTGGCAGCCCGGGGTATTTGGCAAATCCCCTCAACAATACTGTATTGGCAGGGTAATGTTCTTTTAGTACTTCGGTTGCTTGTTTTATAAATTCATTTACTGTTTTCACAGATTTTTTTGCTTTGGAATCCAAAGGTTCGGCAAATTTTATCTTTTCCCCCACTTTTTGGGGGTCGGCATCAGAAAGAGCTTCCTCTAATCCATCTCCTCTAAATATTACCACAAAACGATGTTCTTTGCCCGGTTTAATTATTATTTCAACCTCTCCTATCTGATTAATTTTACCTTGCATAAGTTTGCACAGTTTTTCATTTAATTCTGTAGCTATTCTTCCTGCCCGACGGTCAGTTATTATTCCTTCTTTATCTAAAGTAGCGAAATTTCCCCGACAGGCCAAATCACGAGAGGTAAGCTCCATCCCTATACCTAAGGCTTCTAAAACTCCTCTCCCAATCTGATACTTAATCGGGTCGTAGCCAAATAGAGAAAGATGGGCAGGGCCGCTCCCTGGTGTAATGCCGCAAGAAATTGGATCGGTTAAACCACAGACAGATTTAGAAGCTAATTTATCCAGATTAGGAATAAAAGCTCTTTCTAATACTGTTTTATTATTCTCTGAAGGTAAATCACCAATCCCATCAGCAACTAAAAGAACAATCTTTGATTCGGTCTTAATGGCTAATGATTTCATAATCTCTTCATTTACCATAGTTTTTTCTCCTTGTCTTACTTTTTATTGTTTTTATTCATTTTTTAATCTTTCTTTCAGTGAAGTGTTCCTATGAAAGGTTTTATTATTTTTAATGGCAATCCATAAAGCCTTTTTGGTCCCGACTAATATCACCATTTCTTTTGCCCGAGTAATTCCAGTATATAATAAATTTCTTTGAAGGAGCAAATAATGTTGAGTCATTACCGGGATAATAACTATTCGGTATTCACTGCCCTGACTTTTATGAACGGTAATAGCATAGGCTAATACCAGCTCATTTAATTCAGAAAAATCATAGCAAACTTTTTTACCGTAAAAATTTACCTCTAAGATATGCTCCTCGGCATCTATATTTTTAATCCTCCCCATATCTCCATTAAAGACCTCTTTATCATAATTATTTTTAATTTGCATCACCTTATCATTTACCCTGAAAGAGTGATTTCCATATTTAATCTCTTTCCCTTTAGAATTTAATGCCTCTCTCAAGCAGTAATTTAAATTATCTGCACCCACTTCTCCTTTATACATAGGAGAAAGGACCTGGATGTCATCTACCGGGTCTATTTTATATTTTGAGGGGAGGCGGACAGTGCATAAGTTAATTATTTCTTGAGCAGCAGCCTGGGGATCTTCTTCTTCCATAAAATAAAAATCCCTTTCTCTCTCTCCTTTAAGCACAGGGTATTTCCCTTCATTAACTCGATGGGCGTTTACAATGATTAAGCTCCTTTGGTCCTGTCTAAAGATCCTGGTTAATCTCACCACTGGAATAGTTTCAGAATCGATAATATCTTTTAAGATATTTCCCGGACCAACAGAAGGCAGCTGATCCACATCACCAATTAAAATTAAAGTGGTTCCGGGAGTAACCGCTTTTAAAAGACTGCTCATCAATAGAATATCTATCATGGAAACCTCGTCCAAAATTATTACATCAGTTTTAATGGGGTTTTCAGAATTTTTGATAAAATTCCCGCTCTTGGGACTATACTCTAACAACCTATGAATAGTTTTAGCCTTTTTACCGGTAGTCTCACTTATCTTTTTCGCCGCTCTGCCCGTAGGTGCTGCCAAGACTATTTTTAACTTTAGTTCCTCGAAAAGTTCAATTAAGCCCAGGGTAGTAGTGGTTTTACCCGTTCCGGGACCACCGGTTAATACTAATACCCGGTTCAGAAGGACTTTATTAATGGCATCTTTTTGCTCTTCAGCAAAAGAAAAACGGTACTCTTTTTCCAAATATTTTATCTTCTTTTGCACATTTATATTGATCAGCTGTTGAGGAAATTTCAATAATTCAATTAATTTTTTACTCACCCCTAATTCAGCAAAATAATAAAGAGGTAACCAGACTCTATCTTCTTCTACTATAACCTCCTGGTTATTTCTTAAAATGTTTAAAGCTTCTTCAAATAATGATTCTTCAACCTCTAATAATTCACTTCCTCCCTTAATTATCTCATCGTTAGTAGCATAACAATGCCCCTGGTTGGCCAATTCGTTTAAAATATATTTAATCCCTGCTTTTATTCTTGCTGGAGAAGTAGACTCTATACCTAAATTTTGTGCAATCCTATCTGCAATTTTAAACCCGATACCAAAAACATCATCTACCAATCTGTAGGGATTTTCCTTTAATTTTTCAATAGCTTTATCCCCATATGTTTTATAAATCTTAACGGCATATCCGGTAGTAATCTGATAGGATTGTAAAAATATCATTACTCTTTTAATTTCTTTATGTTCTTCCCAGGATTTACTGATCATCTCCACTCTTTTTTCAGCAATGCCCTCTACTTCAGTCAGTCTTTGGAGATCGTTCTCCAGAACTTCCAAAGTTTCATTGCCAAACTGTTTTACTATCCTATCTGCAGTTGCCGGACCAACTCCTTTAATTAATCCGGAACTTAAATATCTTTTTAAGCCAAGTAAAGAAGTAGGTAAAATTAATTGATAATCACTAAAACTAAATTGCCAGCCATATTTAGGATTGTTAACCCATTCCCCTTTTAATTCGCAAGTTTCTCCAACATTTGCCGAAGCCATATTCCCCACGATAGTAGCTAATTTTTCTTCATTTTTATCCACACTTAACTTGGCTATTACATAACCATTCTCTTCGTTTCGATATACAATTTTTTCTATAGTTCCTTGTATGGTTTCCATTAGTTCTCCTTAAGCGAGATAGCGAATTTAACTCTATCTAAATTATTTTCACATAAAACTTTCTTCGGCGGGGGCCATCAAATTCACAAAAGCATATTCCCTGCCAGGTTCCCAGAAGGAGATTATTATTTTTCACCGGTACATTTACCGAAGACCCGATAATGCTCGCTTTGATATGAGCAGCGGAGTTTCCTTCTAAGTGACTGTAATTATCGTCAAAAGGGATTACCTTATTTAACTCCATAACTATATCTTGCTTAACACTGGGGTCAGCATTTTCATTTATAGTTACTCCGGCAGTAGTATGAGGGATAAAAACACAACACAATCCTTCAGCAATTCCGCTTTCACCTACTGCATTTTGAACTTGAGCGGTTATATCTAAAATTTGTGCTTGAGTATTAGTTTGGATAGTAATTTCCTTTAACATAAATGCCTCCAATTTTACTTAGAGTACTCCCCTCTCCCCTGGAGGGAGAGGGCTAGGGTGAGGGGGAAATATGAATACAAAATTATCTTTTACTAATAATTTCTCTACTTTTCTCAAAATCTCTTTCAGAAACCAAAATAGTTACTTCTGCTAATCCATCTAGGGTAAAAGGATAAACTGAACGGGTAATATCTGATTGCAGGATACATCTAATATTAAAGCTCGCCAACAAACTTTCAATAGCAAGGGCTTCATCTTCACGTGGAACCCGACAGAGTTCAACAATCTTTATGTCTTTGTCTTTATTTTCTGTATTTTCAGGCAAAATATCTCCTCCAATTAATTA
>JADBKX010000037.1:0-1116 GCA_014894735.1 Candidatus Sediminicultor sextus
GAAGAGAATATCGGAGGGCTTCTTTCCCATAAAATTACTCAAAAAGGAATTGTCCGCACCTTTCAAAATATTCGTATTTTTTCAAACCTTAGTGTTTTAGATAATATTATTATTGCCTATCACTTTCGTACCCACTATAGTATCTTCTCAGGTATACTAAGAGATGAAAATTATCATCGTGAGGAAGAGGAAATGAATAAACAAGCTATGGAATTGCTGCGACTTTTTGATTTACATACTTATTACCAAAACCCAGCTGGAAGCCTCCCCTATGGCGAGCAGAGAAAATTAGAAATAGCCCGAGCTTTAGCGACTAAACCAAGTATGCTTCTACTTGATGAACCAGCAGCCGGAATGAACCCTTATGAAACTATCAAATTAATGGAATTAGTTAAAAAGATTAAAGAAGATTTTCAATTAACTATTTTCTTAATAGAACATCATATGCAATTTGTAATGGGAATTTGTGAAAGAATTATGGTAATGGATTTTGGACTACAGATTGCAGAAGGTACTCCTCAGGAAATACAAAAAAATCCTAAAGTAATTGAAGCTTATTTAGGAGAATAAAAAGATGTTAAAAATTCATAATTTAGATGTATCTTATGGCCCAATTCGGGCCCTCAAAGGAATCTCGTTCGAGGTCAAAGAAGGAGAAATAGTAACCCTAATTGGAGCAAACGGAGCTGGTAAATCAACTACTTTACGCACTATTTCCAACCTTCTTAAACCTCAAGGAGGAAGCATTACTTTTTTAAATGAAGACTTGTTATCTATACCAGCATATGATTTAGTAAAATTAGGTATAGCTCATGTCCCAGAAGGAAGAATAATATTTGGACCACTGACGGTTCAGGAAAATTTAGAACTTGCTGCCTGGGGAAGAAGAGATAAAATAGCAATTCAAGAAGATTTAAATAAAGTGTATGACTTATTCCCCTTAATGAAAGAGCGAAAATTTCAACTTGGAGAAACCTTATCCGGAGGAGAACAACAGATGTTAGCCTTGGGTCGTGGTTTAATGGCTCGAGCTAAACTTATGTTGTTAGATGAACCATCTATGGGTTTAGCCCCCCTTTTAGTTCAGGACATATTCCGAGTAATACGACAGGTAAA
>JADBKX010000037.1:1216-12762 GCA_014894735.1 Candidatus Sediminicultor sextus
AATATCTATTCCTTTTTCTATTAATTTATTTCTTACATAATTAATCCTATTTTCAGTATCAGGGTGAGTTTGAAATATTCCCAAATTTACTTCAGGTTTAAACATTTCCCGGGCATACAATCTTTCTAAGGAAGTTAAAAAACCTACCGGATTATATCCTGTCTTGATTAAGAGATCTATAGCGGTTAAATCTGCTTCTTCTTCATATTCTCGGCTATATTGGTTTAGAAGGGTTATGGTGGTAAGCTTCCCTAATACGCCTACATCCGGCTCTCTGGTTAAAAGAACGGCCAAAATAGTTAGCAGAGTAAATTTAGTATTATCTCTGGTCTGTTTTAAGGCATGATTGTGTACTATATGGGCAATTTCGTGAGCTAAAATACCAGCAAGTTCGTTATCTGACTGAACATAATCAAAAAGATCATAAGTCACATAGATATATCCACCGGGGATAGAGAAGGCATTAGGTCCATCCTCTTTTAATATCCTGAAGTAAAATTTCATCTCTTTCATCTCAGAAGTTTCAGCTAATTTATTACCAATCTCAGTAATCAGTGAATTTTGATTTAAATCTTCAATTACTTCATATTTTTTCTCAATATCCTCAGATAGCTTTTTTCCTAATTTCTGCTCTTCGCTTAAATCTCTTTCGGCAGAAAATGAATAAAAACTTACCAGCAAAAAGGTTATTAAAAGAAAAACTGCCGCAGAAACTAATTTGTTGATTAATTTTCTGTTTTTTCTCATTATATAATAAATTCTTGAAAATGCTCCAAAGCATAATTTAGAGCATCTTCAATCCCCTCAGCCCTTTTCCCTCCGGCTTGTGCAAAATTAGGAGCTCCGCCCCCTCGACCTTCAATAAATTTTCCCGCTTCTCTTATTAATCTATTCATGTCGTATTTCAAAGCCCGGGAACAGGCAAACAATATCTTCGCCCCCCCGCTTTTAACCCCAAATAACACAATTACACTTTCATCCAAATTAATAATCTTCTGAACTAATTCCTTTACTTCTTGAAAATTATCTTCTTCGAACACTTTGTTTATAATCTTTATTCTACTGTCTCTCAAGGAAGATTCATCAATCAACCTTTTCGCTTCATATTCTTGTAATTTTTCTTTAAATTCTTTTAATTCCTTCCCGATTTCCTTTCTATCCTCAAGCATTCTATCTATCGCCTCTCCCAGTTCGGAATCCTTAATGGTTAATTTATTTGAAATATTTTTGATCGCTTCATTCTTCCAAAAATAATCTTTCCAGGCACGCCTTCCGCAGATAAATTCCAGACGGATTTTTTCCCCTCTCTTTTCCCATTTAGTAATTTTAATCATTCCCACTTCCCCGGTTGCCCGACAGTGAGTTCCTCCACAGGCAGAAAGGTCGAAATCTTCCACTTCAATTATCCTTATCTTTCCCGTTTTTTCAGGTACTTTCCTCAAATTTAATCTCTTTAACTCCTCTTCTCCCTCCACAAAATAGCACTTTACCGGTCTATTATCAAAGATAATTTCATTAGCACATTCCTCTGCTTTTTTGGCTTCCTCTTCGGATAGCTTTTCTTTTGCAATATCCAAAGTACAAACTTCCTCTCCTAAATGAAAAGATACGGTTTCAACGCTCCATAACTCCATCAAAGCCCCTGATAAGATATGCTGCCCCAAGTGTTGCTGCATATGGTCAAATCTTCTCTCCCAATCTATCTTTCCGACTACTTCGGAAATTATTTTTTCTTTTAGCTCCTCTTTTAAAATATGAATTATCTCATCGCCTTCTTCTACAACTTCAACCACTGGAACATCCTGGATAACTCCTTTATCGTAAGGTTGGCCTCCAGAGGTAGGATAAAAAGCGGTTTCATCCAGAACAACTGCCGGCTGATTATCTATTTTTATCTTCTTTAAAACTTTGGCTTTAAATTCTTTTAAATAAGAATCCTGATAATATAATCTTTTCGTCAATATTTTTCTCCTTTAAATTCCATAAAATTCCTGAGCAGCATTAGAAGTAATTTTGGCTACTTTTTCCAAACTAATTCCTTTTATTTCCGCAATCTTTTCGGCAATCAAAGGAATATACTTTGGTTCATTGGGTTTTCCCCGAAAAGGATGGGGAGCTAAATAGGGTGAATCAGTTTCCAAAACCATATTTTCCAGAGAAACTTCCTTCACTATAGCTCTAAGTTTTACGGCATTATTGAAAGTTACTACTCCGCCTATTCCGAGATAATAACCTCGTTCTATACATACTTTGGCCATATCTAAATCTCCGGAAAAGCAATGCAGGAGTATTTTTAAACCCTTGGCCTCCTCAGCCAGAACCTTCAAGGCATCCTGATGAGCCTCACGGTCATGGACAATAAGAGGTAAATTTAATTTTCGAGCCAAATTTATCTGTTTCTTGAAAGCCTCCATCTGGCAAGACAAGGTGCTATGTTTCCAATAATAATCCAAGCCTGTCTCGCCAACAGCCACCACCCTATCCTTTTTAGCTAATTTCTCTAATTCTTTCAAGTTCTCCTCATCTAAAAATTTCGCTTCATGAGGATGAAAACCAACAGCGGCATACACTCCTGCAAAACGAGAAGCAAATTCCAGGGCAATTTTACTGGATTCCAAATCAATCCCTATAGTAACCATCTTGGTTACTCCTTTTTCCGTAGCCTCTTTAACTACTTCTTCAGTACTTCTTTTTATTAAATCAAGATGGGTATGGGTCTCCACAAAAAATATACTTACCTTAATCACTCCCTCTGCTCTTTTGTTTGATATTTTACCAATCTTTTAGTTATTTATCAATCTGATGAACCATTTTTTAATATTTAAACCTTTGTCTACGGTAAGGTTGGCTCGTGATACACAAGCCAAAGCCCTCCCACAAAGATGGGAGTAAAGAGCCCAATTACAAAAGCAAGCGAGCCAATCAATCTAAAAAACTTCATTTATCTTCAATAGTACATCCGAGCTCTTTAAGCTTCTTTTCAGCTCTTATTAAATCTTTTTCTTTAACTAAAATATGATCGGTAGAATAAGCGGAAATAGCAAATATTAGTATTTTTTCATCTGCAAGTACTTTGGAAACTTTCGCCAGGAATCCAACTATCCCAAATGGTAAAACCATATCAAAGGTTAATATTTTCCAATCTTTTTCAATTTCTATTACATCGTCTTCATCATATTTAGATTGTTCAATAATCACCGTTGTTTCATTCTTGGCAATTATATTTGCAAACGCATTGGCAAAAGGTTTCTTTGCTTTAATTATGGCAAATATTTCTTTCCAGACATATACTTTACCATTTTTAAAATAATTTTTCTTTATAATTTGATGCAAAAAATTACTCCTATGTTTTATACTATTCCAATCAATTCCTGACACTTCTGAGTCAGTTTTTCCCATCGATAAAAAGAGTATAGATCACCGCTCGCTTACGGGAACCTCACTAATTATCACGCTGTTGCTTGGCCCGTATTGGGGGAGAAGATAGTGCTCCCGTTCCTGCTTAAAACTCTGCAGCGCGGGGGCATAGCAGGCCTCGATCTGCTGCGGCGTGAACCCTTCTTCCAGGTAGCGGCCGATCTTGTCGGTCCCCATTATTTTGTCGAAGGTGACAACATTGTTTGACGTGCTCTTAGGAACCTTAAAATCTCCCAGCATAAAGGCGTAGGCCAGGGCATAAATGCCGCTCTTCGCCGGGTTAAAGCTGTACGGATCGCGGATCTCCAGGCGGACACCCCCTGCTGTCCCCCGTGTTTCCGGGACAAAGAACACCCCGGGCAGCCCCGCCCCATTTAGCAGTTCGGCAAAGCGGACAGCATCGAGACCTTCCCCGCCAATCCAGCGGAATTTCTCTGCCTGAAAAACACCTGTCCCTTCTCCTAACCCGGTCGCCATGTAGCCATAAACGGAGTTAAGATCGGGGATATTGGGGGAAGTCTGCACAAAAGGCAGGCCTGTATCATTAAATGACATATCCCGATTATAACCTTCCATGGGAATAACAGTCAGGTCAGCGCCGATATTGCGGTTAAAGAAACGGGCTAATTCTCCGGCGGTCATGCCGTGGGCCATGGGCAGGTTATCCACCCCCATAAAAGATTTAAAAGGGTCTTCCAGCACAGGTCCTTCTACGATCATCCCTCCCAGGGGGTTGGGGCGATCGAGGACGATTAGCGGTTTGTTATACTTCTTCGCCGCTACCAGGCAGTACTGCAGAGTGGACATATAGGTATAACTACGGGCGCCGATATCCTGAATATCAAAAAGAAGTACTTCGATTTTCAGCAACATCTCATAGGTAGGCATCCTGGTGCTGCCGTAGAGACTGTAAACAGGGATGTCGAACCGGGGGTGGATGTAGGACTCCACCCACGTTCCCGCTTTGGCGGTCCCGTCGATACCGTGCTCGGGACTATAAAGGGCGATCAATTTCATGCCCTTGGTGGCGGTTAGAATATCGATAAAACTAATCCCCCGGCTGTCCACTCCCGTTTGATTGGTAACCAATCCCACCTTCTTGCCGTCGATAAGGTGGGAATAGCTTTCCAGTAAGACCTCGTTGCCCAACTTTACCGCCGCTGTTGCATTGCACGTCCCTGCGGCGGGAAAGGCCAGGATAACCACTACAAGGGCCAGTAAGCAAAATATCCTCCCGGTTTTCTTCTTATTTTTACCTGGGTTTAGCCAGGGTCTATCATTAATTCTATTTATCACTAATAATGTTTTCCTTTCATTTTTAAGGATTAATATTTAGAGAAATTATTTTAAATCAAGGGCAAACTTTATAGCTTTATTGACCTTATCAATCTTTTCTGGAGCAAGATCGGCTATCTTTTCTGTAAGCAGCTCCTTTCTAATAGTAATTATTGTATCGAGATTTATTACACACTTTTTAGGTAAACCATCCTCTATTCCGAGATTCACTTCTACAGGTATATTGCGTATTGTAGAAGTAACCTCAGCAACAGTAACAGCATTGCGTACAGAATAAGCCTCATCCCTGGAGAGTAAAACTACCGGCCTTCTACCTATAGGACTCGGTAAATTTGCCCACCAAATTTCACCTTTATGCATATTAAAACTCCTTATCTAAGGTTTCAAACTGAGCTTGTTCAAGTTGAGCTATATAATTTGTTTTCTCTGGAATTCTTTTGTAACCATCAATATATTTTTTGATTTTAAATTGTTCATCCTCTTTTGCAAAAAAGAATTTAATTATTTCCTGTACAAATGCGCTCCTGCTAACACCCTTCTTCTTTTTTTCTTCTTCTATTCTTTCATACTCTTCATGTGGAATAGTAACTGTCAATTTTAATTTTGACATATTTATCTCCTTTGTATAACATTTATTATACTTTTGTTATACCATTATTATACCAATATAAAAAACCTTGTCAATTATTCTTTCATAAATTCCCTAATCCCTTAATGTAATTTTTACTTTAAATTGATTTATGGTAAAACCATATCAAAGGTTAATATTTTCCAATCTTTTTCAATTTCTATTACATCATCATCATTATATTTGGATTGCTCAATAATTACCGTGATTTCGTTCCTATCGCTTATATTTGCAAAAGCATTGGGACAAGGTTTCTTTGCTTTAATTATGGCAAAAATCTCTTTCCAGACACATATTTTGTCATTCTTAAAATAATTTCTCCGCCCTTGCGAACGCTCACGCCTTTTTCTGGCTCTCAAAATCTGAGAATGCCCAGTAACCTAAAATAATCAGGTTTATCGGCGAAATGATAGATAATATCCCAAAAAGAATCGGGTTCTTACCGTGCTTGGCTGCTATCTTACCAAAGCATACAGCAATGTAGATACATACAATCGCCGTTATTATCCAACCTAAGGTATTCATGTTAGACATCTCCTTTCTTTTGGCATATTATACCAAAACTAGATATCGCACTAGCAACTTGAGTCCAAGCACATCCCATCTTAGTTACTATTAGTTATATGTTCTTATTCTGGTAGAAAGAAAGTTTTTTGACTATACTAATTGATTTAGATTATTCTATTGTTAAATGTTATTTTTCAATTATAGACCCCTTTATTATCTTTTTTTCTTGAACTGTGTATCGTATAGATTTCGATATATTTCGTCTTTTTTGATCAGCTCTTCATGCCGACCAATTTCGGCGATCCGTCCTTTTTCCAACACCAATATCTGATCTGCCGCGAGAATGGTTGACAGTCTGTGTGCGATCACAAAGCTGGTCCTGCCTTGAAGCAGCGGCAGCATCGCCTTTTGTATATACATTTCCGACACAGAATCCAGTGAAGAAGTAGCTTCGTCAAGGATAATGATTCTGGGATTCTTCAGGATCACCCTGGCAATTGAAATCCTCTGTTTCTCGCCTCCCGACAGCTTGATACCCCTGTTCCCTACAATAGATTTGTATTGATCTGGCAATCCCATGATAAAGTCGTGAATATAGGCTGCCTTGCAAGCATTAATGAGGTCTTCGTCCGAGGTGTCCTGTCTGCCGTATCTCAGGTTAGCTTCGATAGTATCGTTAAAAAGGTATGACTCCTGCATCACGATGCCGATCTGGCTGCGGAGGGACTCTTGCGTTACATCCCTGATGTCGGTCCCGTCAATCAATATTCTCCCTTCTGAGACATCATATAATCTTGGAATCAAATTAGTAACAGTTGTCTTTCCGGCGCCGCTCGCCCCAACTAGGGCGGTCATTGTACCAGCTGCCGCCGTAAAACTAATATCGTTTAATACTTCAACACCCTTGCTGTAGGAAAAATGAACGTTGTCAAAATCAACTCTGCCCAGAATGGGTTCCATGACCGAGGCACCGGGCTTGTCAACTATCTCCTGCTGTTTGTCAAAATATTCGAATACTCTTTGGAACAATGCCAGCGATCGGGTCACATCAATATGAATGTTTGACAGCTGTACCACAGGTCCGTAAAGCCGCTGGAGAAGCGCTATAAAAGCGATGATCACACCGATGGTAATCTCGCCCCTGATAAACAAGTAGCCGCCGTACAGGTAAACTAACATGGGACCGATGGTGGTAAAGATCGACATTGTCATGAAAAACCATCTGCCGGCAAGCGATTCCCTGATCTGAAGCTTAATGACTTTCTTGTTTGTATCTTCGAATTTCCTATATTCTTCCTTTTCTCGTGTAAATATTTTCATGAGTATGAAGCCGCTGATACTGAGCGTTTCCTGAATAAGCTGATTCAAATCGCTGATTGTCTGCTGACTCTCCATAGCGACCTTCCATCTGAAACTGCCGACTTTCCGGGTTGGCAAAATAAATACAGGAAGTATGGCCATGCCAACGATAGCCAGTTTCCAGCTCATGGATATCAAGAGTGCAGCAGTTGTGATCAGCACAAATATGCTGTTCAAGACATTGATTACGGTTGAATTGAAAACATCCTGGATTCCATCAATATCACTGGTAATTCTGGTTATTATCTCTCCCGGTTTTGTTGATGAAAAGAAATTCAGCGACATATACTGAAGGTACCGATACATATGGTTCTTCATGTTAAAAATAATGTGCTTGGCTATCCAGGTATTCAAAAAAGACTGGCCTACCTGCAGCAGTTGAAGAAATATGGTCGTACCGATTGATATTACTATGAGCGTAATCAGCAGATGCAGGTCCTTCTGCGGCAAAGCGATATCTACAATGTTTTTGATGATAACCGGAGGAACTAGTCCAAGCAGAGACGAGATAAATATTGCGACAACTGCCAAGATCATTTGCTTCCAGAAAGGTTTGAAATACTTCATGATCCTGATCAGCATACTCTTGGTAATTTTAGGTTTTTCGGCGGTTTCTTCATCAAATCTCATTCTGCCAAAGCCGCCGGGACCGCCACCTAATCCTCTTGCCATATTAAACATCCTTTCCTATACAGCACATGGGGAAGCAAATGACAATATACTACAATACCACTACTCTGTCAAATAAATATAAAAAAAGAAAGAAGTTGCTTCTATCTATTACTTATCAGGTAACAGTTCTTAAGAAAATGGGATATTTTTATTCAATTTATAACCCTAGTTTCCCGTATTTCCGCACGTATTTAATTACTCCCTGAGGGCAATTATCAACACAGACACCGCAGAGAATACATTCTGCGTTCTCCATGGAAGCGCTTTGTACCATCCTGCTAACCTCCAAACTCATAGGACAATTCTTATCACATATTTTACATTGTTTACATTTATCACCTATAGACTCTAAATGAAGCGAAGGCCACTTGAAGTAATTTTTTATTTTGGTGCCAATTACCATAAATGGCGCCATCCAACAGACATAATGACAGAAGGCTCTCTTTCCAGCAGTGAACGATAGGATCACGAATAGACCAACAATGGTAAAGTACATCATATAAGCGGCGGGTTCAGATACTGATATTCCAGTTTCAGTCAGATGTAATGGATTTACTGTATGAAATCCGCCGGCTAATATCGCTATAGCAATAATAAAGCTAATCCAAGGAACCCAAATGAAGTATTTTATCCAGTTGAGTCTTCCTCCTCGAGCTTTTTTATCGTTGACTGTAAAACAAAATTCTTGGATACCGGCTCCTGGGCATACCCAACCGCAGAAAGCTCTACCAAGAAATAGTGATACCATAAATAAAAGTACGAAAGTGATAAAACTACCTGCGATAATCCCTTGTGCAGCACCGTCAATGATGATGTAGGGAGAAAAATAGTTTATGGTAATGGGAAATAACAAAAATGAAATCAAGATTATAGCTTTTCGGATTTTTTGTCTTCTAGTCATAACCAATGCCTCCTTGTTTCTGGGGTGTGATAGAGAACAATTTTTTATCACGCTCTACTTTTTGCTATCATTCCCCGATTAATATTCAAAAGATTAAACATTTTTTAATAGATAAATTAGATTATTTTATTTAAAAAAAAGACCTTCCCGGAGCTACCCCAATTGAATATCCTTCTCAAGGAACTGTTTTATCTATGGATGAAGAACTTTATTCTTCATCTTTTCGGACCCTTCTAGAGTAAGTTTCAATCTTTTAACTACAATTTATTGACCAATTTTATAATTAAATACCTCTTTTGGTGATATAATTATATCAAATTAGTTACTTAATTGCAGAGTATTAACCACCGTCCCCTGACACATTTTATTTTAGAGTATTTTCTGAGTTCATAATATAAATAAATTCTTTATATTAATATCAGGAGGAATAAAAATGGAAAAATTATTTGGTTTATGGGTCGATCATGAAAAAGCTATCATTGTCAGCTTAATGGGTGAAAGCCACAAGGTTATCCATCTAGAATCAGATATCGAGGGATATTTTCGACTAAAAGGCGGCTCACGTTCTAGCACACCTTATGGTCAACAAGATGCTACTTCAGAAAGCAAAAGAGATTTTCGTTATAGCAAACATCTTAATATCTATTTTCAGCATATTATTGATTTACTTAAAGATGCAAAACATATTTTTATTTTCGGTCCGGGTGAAGCAAAAATTGAGTTAAAGAAAGAGATAGAAAAAAATAATGTGTTTTTAGACAAAATCTCCGATATTGAGACAACCGATAAATTAACTGAACCGCAAATTGTAGCAAAAGTAAAAAAATATTTTGAGAAAGAATAAGAAAAAGATCTGGTTATGCAAATAAAATTATTTATCTTCTTTTCTTTTTTTGGGTTACGATAAGATAAATATTCCAATGACATACGGCAGTAAAACCAATAACGCCATGAGAGGATGTCCGGGCTGAGCTGCATTGCGTCTATCCCAGTTAAATAGATAGATTGCCAATCCAAATGCCAATACTCCGCTCGCCAACAGGATAATAAGTGACCCTATTGGATTAAAATCGGCAGTTAGATTTTGAGCCAGTCCTCGAAAAGCGTTCATAGCATGGGTAGCCGGTAAGAGAAGAGCGATTTTACTTATTGCTCCCGGTAACATGCTGAAGGGCAGCATCATTCCACCCAAAATCATCGAAGGGATGAAAACCAACTGCGACCACAACACTGTCATACGCGAACTGGTGGAAATCACTCCAATCAGCACACTTAATCCGGCACAGGCACAAGCAGTCACCATGAATGTCACGATAAAATAAAGCCAATTGACAGGCAACGGTGCATTAAAGAACAAGGGAGCTGTAGTGACAATGATCATAGTCACTACTGAAGAATGTATGATAGTGGTTAATGCCGGAATGACCAGAATCGATAAAGCCGGCACACCATTAATCTTATAGTTGCGAAAAATACCAGCCTCACGGGCCGTTACTAATGGGTCGGGCAATCCTAGTATTGTCGCAGCAAGGACAGCAAAAATAGACATGGCAGGGATCATTGTCTCTCGAAAAAGAGGATTGATACCAGCCATAATCAGACCCATCATTGCATAAAAGCCCAGGGGGAAAAGATAGTTCATTAACAGCAAAGTCTTATTTCGAATCCCAGTACGAAACTCGAACAAAAAGTGATTAATAAAAGCGTTCATTGGATACCTCCCGTGGTTGTAATTTCCAAAAAGCGATCTTCCAGAGAAGGCCGTTCTACACGCAAATCGACCAGCAAGTCTTCCCGGGTTTTTATGTGGGTTATAATAGCTGAAACAGTAGGCCCGATATCAGTGCTATAGTAAATAACATACTCTTCTTTGGATATACGCTTACTCACTGCCGGAAATTTGAGTTCAGGGTCAGAAAGGCTATCACCTTTTGTACGAACAGAGATCTTGGTAAAACCCGCTCCGGTAGCGGTTAGCTCAAGCGGGGTACCGGTAGTCGCAATTTTACCGCGCAGTAAAATTGCCAGTCGGTTTGCCATTTCGTTCGCTTCTGCCATATCATGCGTAGCGAGGATGATCGTAGTTCCGGAAGATTGCAGCTCACGCATTAGATTATGTAATTCGATACGTGAGGCAACATCAAGACCGGCAGTAGGTTCATCCAAAAATACTACAGGAGGTTTGTGGGCAACCGCCAGAGCAAGCCCCAGACGTCTCTGTTGGCCGGCGGATAGCTGATAATACTGTTCTCTCCTTTTCTCCTTAAGACCAAAACGGTCCAGTAAATCATAGCGTGGCAGCACAGCATGATAAGAACAGAAAAACTTCATCGCTTCATCAAGAGTAATGCTATCCGGCAAACCTGAAGTCTGTAATTGTACACCAATCAGGTTATGCAGTTTTCTCGACTGGCAAGCAGGATCAACATCCATAATTCGCAAAGAACCGCCATCAGGAACACGTAGTCCCTCCAAACTCTCCAGCGTACTCGTTTTCCCCGCTCCATTAGGCCCTAAAAGACCAAAGATTTCACCTCGGTGCACTTCAAAACTGATACCATCCACGGCAACAAAATCACCGTAAACTTTACGAAAATCTATGACTCGAATTACCGTATCATTCATGTAATATTTCTCCTTTATAAAATTGTTTAGGCAATTAACCCTCTTTTCATCTCAATTAAGTATAGCAAAAGTTTCTTTCTAAATATATACTTTACCATTCTTAAAAATTATTTTTCTTTGTAATCTGATGCAAACAATTAC